>JABFYB010000105.1 GCA_013361475.1 Hamadaea sp. | reverse complement strand
ACGGCCGTCTCCAGGTTCACCATCGCCAGGTCCGCGTCGGCCATCATCTTGGCCACCGGGTCCAGCTTTCGCACATCATCGAGTACGCCGAGAGTCCTGGCCGTGAAATGCACGTCGCCGGCGAACGCGAGCGTCACCTCCGGGTTCCCCGTCGACGGTGCGGCTGCTGGAGTGGACTGCGCGGTGGGCTCGACCGCGGCGGGAGCGCAGGCGGTCACCGCTAAACAGGCGATGAGCAGCACGAATCGGCGGAGTCGCATACCCGGAGCAACGAGCCGTCTTCCGATCCAGATGCGTTACCGTTTCCGGCGTGAGCCGCCGACCCGCCGACGTGCGTTTGGACGAGCTGCTGCGGACGGCGGTCGACGTGATCGTCGAACGCGGGCTGGCGAATACGCGTACGGGGGATGTCGCGCGTGCCGCCGGAGTCAGCCAGGCGCTGGTGTTCTACCACTTCGCCAACAAAGACGCGCTGCTTGCCCAGGCTTTCGCGTACGCGGCCTCCCGAGACCTCGAAGGACTGGACCAGGTCGCCTCGTCCGACCTCCCCGCACCCGAAAAGGTCCACCAGATCATCGACCTGTACGCCCCCGCCGGCCGGTCGAAAGCCTGGGCGCTCTGGATCGACGGCTGGTCGGAGGCACTGCGCAACCCGACGCTGGAAGCGGTGTCGCGGCGGCTCGACCTGCGCTGGAAGGAGGCGCTGGCCGAGGCGATCAGCGCCGGGGTGGCGGACGGGGCGTTCACCTGCGCCGACCCGGTCAAGGCCGCTTGGCGGATCACGTCGCTGATCGACGGGCTGGCCGTCCAGCTCACCGTCCATCCCGATGTCCTCGACCGTTCCACCGTCCTGAACTGGATCGCCGAAGCCGTCGCCACCGAGCTCGGCCGGGCCGCTGGATCAGGGTTCTCGGTCGAATCATGACCCAAGATTCGACCGAGAACCCTGATCCAGCCGGGTAAAGAAGGTGCGGGGGAGTCAGGCGCTGGGCGGGCCGGCGTGTACGCCCTTGCCCCGAGGCAGCGCCGTCATCAGCAGCAGCGTGACGAGGAGCAGCCCGAGCTGCCAGCCCAGCGTCCGCTGGGTCGCCCCGCCGAACACCCGCTCCCGGGCTTCCGCACCGACCTCGGCCAGGCCCGGCGTGGGACCGGCGCTTGCGCAACTGGCGGGGACGACAGCGGTGTCGTCGGCGGTCACCCGGTCGTAGAGGCAGGCCTCGAATCCGGCGATCGCGGCGTCCTGCGCGGCGGGCACGGTGATCGCGGCGCGGATCTGCGGCGCGACGTGGTCGACGGCCGGGCTGACCTGGCTGCCGAGCAGGCTGACGAAGATCGAGCCCAGGATGGCGATGCCGAGCGCGTTGCCGACCTGGTACGCCGTGTTGATGACACCGGAGGCAGAGCCCGCGTCCCGCCGGTCGACCCCGGCCAGGATGATGTCGGCGAGCGGGGCGACGACCAGTCCCATGCCCGCGCCGGCGATCGCCATGGCCGGAATGAGCTGCCACGACTCGACGCGGGGGCCGTACTCGCCGATCGTGTAGATGACGCCGCCGATGCCCAGCGCCATGACCACGGCGCCGATCATCACGGTGGTACGCCCGAGCTTCGGGGCGAGTTTGGTGGCGGCGACCGACAGCACTCCGACGCCGATGGAGAACGGCAGCGTGGTGAGCCCGGCCCGCAGCGGGGTGAAGCCGAGGCCGTACTGCAGGTAGAAGGTCAGCACGAGGAAGAAGGACGCGATCCCGCCGAAGAACGCGAGTCCGGTCAGGACGCCGGCGGTGAAGGACCGGCGGCCGAACAGCGTCATCGGCACCAGCGGCGACTTGCGGCGGCTCTCGTACCAGCCGAAGAAGGCCAGCACGAGGACTCCGGCGGCCATCATCAGCCAGCCCCAGAGCGGCCAGTCGTTCTCCCGGCCCTGCACGATGGGGTAGATGAACAGCAGCAGCCCGGCGGTCACCAGGACGACGCCCGGCAGGTCGAGGCGTGACCCTTGGATGTTGCGCGATTCGCGTACCACGAGGAAGGCGATGGGCACCGCGATCGCCGCGATGGCCACGTTGATGAAGAAGATCGAACGCCATCCCCACCCGAACAGGTCGGCCTGGATCAGCAGGCCGCCGAGCAGCGGACCGGAGACGGTGCCGAGCCCGGCGGTGGCGCCGAACGCGCCGAGGGCCTTGATGCGCTCGGCGGGCGCGAAGGTGACCTGGATCGTGGCCAGGACCTGCGGCACCATCAGCGCACCGGCGGCGCCCTGCAGGATGCGCGCGCCGACCAGGACGCCCGGCGTCGGCGCGGCGCCGCACAGCGCGGACGCGACGGCGAAGCCGATCATGCCGATCAGGAACAGCCGCTTGCGGCCGAACATGTCGCCGAGCCGCCCGCCGGTGATCAGCAGCGCGGCGAAGGCCAGCGTGTACCCCGCGAGCAGCCATTGCACCGCGGAGAAGCTGGCACCGAGGTCGGCCCGCAGCGAGGGGAGCGCGACGTTGGCGATGCTGACGTCGAGGAGGTTCATGAACGCGCCGCTGAGCATCGTGATCAGCGCGATCCACCGGCGCGGGTCGTTGGTCGGTTCGGCGTCCTGGCTCACGGCCGGGGTGGTGTGGGAAGCTAGGCGTTCCACTAGGAATCTTTCCCTTCTAGGAAAGTTAGAAGCTAGGATTTCTAAAGATTAGATTTCCTAGAGAATGCGCCAGCGGAGGTCACATGTCAAGCGCCGACCGTCAGATCCGGTCCGCCGTACCCGGCGTCACAGCGGAAGAGGCGGAGTTCGAGCAGCTCATGCGCCGTCAAGCGGTCATGTCGATGGCGCTCGGTCAGGCGGCGGCCGAGGTCGTCGGCCTCAACGCGACCCAGCTGAACTGCCTCAACCTGATCGCGCTGGACGGCCCGCTCACCGCCGGCCAGGTCGCCGCGGGCATCGGCCTCACGACCGCATCCACCACCGCCATCCTCGACAAACTCGAGGCCGAGGGGCACATCGTGCGCGAGCGCGACCCGCAAGACCGCCGCCGGGTCACCGTCTCGATCAACATGGGCAAAGGCCTGGAGGAGATCTCGCCGCTGTTCGCGCCGCTCACGCTCGCGCGTACTCGCCTGCTCGGCAGCCACTCACCGGAGGAAACCGAGCTCATCCTCGAGTTCGTCCGCAAGAACACCCAGCTGCTGGCCGAGGCCGTCGAACGGCTGCGGGCCATGTCGCCCCGCCGAAAATCCAGCTGATACGCCGAAAGCAGCGACCTGGATCGGTTGAGATCATCGGGCGGTGACCTTGACAGCGACCTTGCTCGCGACAGTCCGCATACCGGGGGACCGGTTCCACCTGACGACGGTTGGACGGCGCCCGTGGATCCTTGTCCCCGCCGGCGGGACGCTGCGCGTCTACGACCTCGGCGTACTCGTCGACGGCCAGACCGACCCGGTAGCGGTCTTCCCCGCACCGTGGCCGGACGGAGTCGGCGGGCGAGCGGCGGTCAGCCCGGACCTCGACTTCGCAGTCTTTCCCGGCGTACACGCCGTGCGCGCGGTCGAAAGGTCCGGCGCGCTTCGCTGGGAACTTCGCCATTCCTGCTGGGAAGCATCCTGCGTCGAGATCCACGCGGAGTACGCCGACTACGCCGGTACGCGCGACCACAAGTACCCGGACAACGGTTCGGTCTGGGTGAGCACCGACCGGACGACCGTCTGGGCCCACGTGCGCGGACCGCTCGCCGGCGAAGACGTTCCGGAGGACTACGACCCGTTCGACTCGGCCGACGAACGATGGATCGTGGCCTCGGCAGCCGACGGCCGCGTACTCGGTTCCGTTCCGACCGAGACCGCCGCGCACGGCTCTTTCCACCTGCCGCACCCGCAGCCGGATCAGCTGGCGTTGAGCATCGGCGAGGGACAGGACGGATCGCCGCTGTTCTGGGGGCGCTTCGACGGCCACGAGTTCACCGCCGAGCGCCTCGGCGACGACTGCATCGGCCTCGCCGTCGCCCCGAACGGCCAGGTGCTCATCAGTGTGGGCCACTCCGCCCGAGGCGTGATGAACGTTCACGCGCTTCCGGCCGGAACAGTGACCGGCAGCTTCTTCGCCGAGCAGGTCACGGGCGACGACGACCACCGCTGGAACCTGGGTGACTTGGGATTCCTCGACGCGGACCGGCTCGTGGCCGCCACCAGCCGCCATGGCAACGGTGACGGAGGGCATCGTCATTGGCTGCTCGACACCGGGCAGCTGACTGTCACCGAGATCCGCTATCCCGAACCAGTGACGGGCCGGCCGTTGGGGCTCGGCGACGGAACCTGGCTCACCGCAGAAGGCCCCGAGCTGCGACTCTGGCGCTTCTGAAGATCACCGGTTCCGTCGCCGACCGCTGTTGTGTGGCGGTCTACGCGATGACCTCGTAGCGGACCGTCATGACACCCCGGCCCGGGTTCTCGATCGACGCGAACGCCGCCCGGGACAAGTCGATGCAGCGCCCGTCGATGTAGGGGCCGCGGTCGTTGATGCGCACGACCACGGACTTGCCGTTGCGGGGGTTCGTCACGCGTACGCGGGTGCCGAACTTCCACGTCTTGTGCGCGGCGGTCAACTGCGAAGGGTCGAAGCGCTCACCGCTGGCCGTACCCTGGCCGACGTCGTAGAAGCTCGCGCCGCAGGTGCCGGCGATCCTCGGCTTCGCCCTCGTCGGGGACGGCTTCGGCGACGGCCGGCTCTCCGACCGCGACGCGACCTCAGCCTCGTGAATGGGGGCATCGGCGTTCTCGGCCTTCGACGGCGTGTCGGGGTTCTGCGCCGGGCCGTTGGCCTGGGCGAGCCCGGCAGCCCCGATAGCGGCCACCGTGAGGGCGGCGGCGGTGGCGAGGGGAGCCACGATCGGGCGACGGCGGCGATTCAGCTGGTGCCGGGCCCGGTACTGGGACTGCGTCGTGCGGGGTTCGTGATCCTTGGGGGTGGTCTTTCCTGCGGCATGTCTGCCGGCCACGGAGTCAACCTTTCCTCGTCGGGGAACGATCCTCGGTCCGCCAGACAGTATCGACGACCACCGTCGCAATGTCGCACTTTGCGTCCGCTGAACGATCTTCATGTCTTCCCTGGCCACCCCGCCCGC
>JABFYB010000110.1 GCA_013361475.1 Hamadaea sp. | reverse complement strand
CTCATAAGGATCTACAAATGGCTACCGCCCTTGCACATGTGACGCGGCAGATGACCGAAGACCTTGCGGCCGCCGGGGTGCGGGTGAAGCACCCCGGCGACCTCACCACCCTCGAGGATCTGCCCGAAGCCGCCGTTCCGGTCCTCATCCGCTGGATCGAGGAGATCGGGACGGCGGACCTGCCGGACCGCGACCGGTGGTACTTGTGGGACACCGTCGCCCGGGCGCTGAGCGTCCGGGCGGCCCGGCCTGACGCGGGGCCGGCACTGGTACGCCTCTTCCGCGATCCGCGGCTGCCGGAGGGATACAAGTGGACGGTCGGCAACGCGCTGGATCAGGTGGCCGACGCCGCACTGCTCGACGAGATGATCGAGCTGGCCACCGACCGCAGCCATCGGGGCGCCCGGCAGATGGTCGTGCAGGCCCTGGGCCGGATCGGCAAGGGGCCGCGCCGGGAAGAGGTCATCGACGTGCTGATCGGCGAACTGGACGACGACGACGTCGTGGCCTTCGCGATCACCGCCCTGATGAAGCTCAAGGCCACCCGGGCGGTCGAGCAGATCAGCCGGCACGTGGACAGCCCGGTTCCGATCGCGAAGAAGGCGGCCCGGATCGCGGTCGCCAAGCTCGGGGGATCCGGAGCCTAGGAGCCTAAAGGTAGAGGTGCAAGCCCTCCTTCAACTGCTTCGGCGTGTAGGTCAGGGTGCCCCGCTGGCCGAGCGTCAGACCGTAGAACTTCTGCGCCTTCGGGACGTGCTCGATGGTGAACGGGAAGACGCAGTCGGAGCCCTTCGAGACACCCTCGCCCAGCGTGCCGACCGCGACCACGGTCCCCTCGGCGTCGCTGACGACGATCTGGGTGCCCGGGGTGATGTCGCCGTACATCTCGTTGCCCGAGCAGACCGCGCCGTCCTTCGTGCCGCTGTCGGCCAGGGTCAGATCGCCGGTGACGGTGAAGTCGTCGTGGCGCATCTTCCACACGACGGCGCCCGCCGTGGCGGTCCCGGCACAGCACAGGAACAGCACGGCCGCGACTCCGATCGCCACCCAGATCGGCCACGTACGCCGGGCCGGCCGGTTCGCGGTGTCCGGTGCGACCGGGTCTTCGCCCAGCTCAGCCGGGGTGAGCGGGTTCTCGCCCATGGTCCCACCGTAGCGGTCGGAGGTTGACGTGCGCGGATACTCGGCAAACCCGGGGCCGCGTACCATGCGCTTATGCCGGAGATCGTGCAGCTGCTCGCCTCACCGGTCCATCGTTTCGAGGGACGGCCGCAGGACGGGCCCGCGCCCGCTCCGCCGGGCGAACTGGTCGCCGAGGTACGTCTCCGCGCGGGACTGGGCATCGTCGGCGACCGCTATTTCGGACATCAGGCGCACAAGGACGCCGCCGTGACGGTGATCGCGCAGGACTCGCTGCCGCCCGGCGCCGACCTCACCCACGTACGCCGCAACGTCCTGCTGGCCGGGGTGCCCGTGGACGACCTCGTCGGCTCGATCCTGATCCTGGACTGCGGCGACGGCCCGGTACGCCTCCAGGTGAACCGCCCGGCCAACCCGTGCGCCTGGATGGACGCCACGATCGGGCCGGGCGCCCGGGACAGGTTGCGGGGCAGAGGCGGCATCCGGTGCACTCCCTTGACCGACGGCGTACTGCGCGTCGGGCCGGTCCTCGTCGAGATCGTCTAGGGACGCAGCGTGTCGACCCGGGCCACCGCCGCGTCGATCTGCGCCACCGTCAGATCACCGCGTTTGACCCGGTCCACCGCCACATCGAGGATCTTCGTGACGATCTTCGGTTCGTAGACCTGCTGGTTGGCGTACACGAGGAGGTCGACACCGGCCTGGACGGCGAGGGTGAACGCCTCGGCGGTGCCGTACTTGGCGGTGATGCCCTTGGCCTGCATGTCGTCGCTGACGACCGGTCCGGTCCAGCCCAGCTCGCCGCGCAACAGGTCGCCGACCACCTTGCGGGACAAGGACATCGGCTTGTCCGGGTCGAGGTGCCGGTTGAGCAGGTGGGCGACGAGCACCGAGTCGGTGGTGCCGGCGGCGATGAGCCGCTGGAACGGGATGAGGTCGCTGCGTTTCCACGTGCCGGTCACGTCGACCACGTCGAAGTCGGTGTTGCCGGTCGCGCTGCCGAAACCGGGAAAGTGCTTGATCGAGGTCTTGATCCGGTTCGCGCGATGCACCTTGATCTCCTCGGTCGCGTTGCTGATCACGACGTTCGGGTCAGCCGAGAAGCTGCGGCCGAGTTTGGCGATCGCGGGGTTGTCCGGGTTCGTGGCCAGGTCGACGACCGGCGCGTAGTTCATCGTCACGCCGACCGACGTCATGCTGCGTACCAGTCCTTCGGCCCACGAGGTGGTGTGCGCGGCCTGATTGACCGCGCCGACCTGGGCCTGTGACTGGCTGGCCGGGAAGCCGTTGCCGGGGTTGAGGCGGGAGATGCGCCCGCCCTCCTGGTCGATCGAGACGATGAGCGGGCCGGGCGCGGCCTCGCGCAGCGTCGTGACGAGCTGCGTGACCTGCGCGGGCGAGGTGATGTTCCGGGGACGGCCGGTCAGCTGATCGGTGTCGAACAGGATGATGCCGCCGATGTGCTGGTCCCGGACGGCCTTCACGATCCAGTCGTCGGCGGTGACTGTCTGCCCGCGGAACCCGACGACCAGCAGGCTGGCGACCTTACGCCGCAGCGCGGCCTCGTCGAGTCCGGTCGTGGTCGGTGCGGGGCTCGTCGGGCCGGCCGAGGTGGGCGTGGGCGAAGACACGCCCGTCGGCTCGTTCTTCGAGCCGCACGCGGCGGCGCCGGCGGTCAGGCTCAGGCCCGCCGCGGTCAGCAGGTGACGGCGGCTCAGTCCCATCAGGTCAACGTAGCCCAGCCGAGTGCCGAGCGGGACCGGTTCAGCCCGTGAGAAATCCGCGTGACGGCCGCCGCCCGGGCGTGCCACGATGCCGCCATGCGACCAGCGCCGACCGGAGCAATGATGCGCCCCTTCCCGGGGCCATTCGTCGTGCGCTGACACTTCCGACGACATACCCCGCGGCGGCGGGGCATCTCGGCGTACGCGGGCCAGGTGAGGAAAGGACCCGCCATGGGACGCCGTTACGTCACCACCGCCATTCCCTACGTCAACGCCGAACCGCATCTCGGGTACGCCCTCGAACTCGTGCAGGCCGATGTCCTGGCCCGGCACGCCCGCCGGATCGGGCACGAGGCACGGCTGCTGACCGGCACCGACGACAACGCGCTGAAGAACGTGGTGGCCGCCCGAGCCGCCGGCGTCGACACGCGTACCTTCGTCGACGGCAACGCCGCCCGGTTCGCCGCGCTCGCCGAACCGCTGCAGGTGGCGTACGACGACTTCGTGCGTACCAGTGCCGACCAGCGGCACGCCGACGGCGTCGCGCGGCTGTGGGAGGCGTGCGCGGCCCGGGGAGACTTCTACCGCCGCGCTTACTCGGGTCTCTACTGTGGAGGTTGCGAGCAGTTCTATGCGCGGGCCGACCTGGTGGACGGCGTCTGCCCGGAACACGGCGTAGCGCCGGAGCCGGTGACGGAGTCGAACTGGTTCTTCCGCCTGTCCCGCTATCAGGACGAGGTGCTCGCGGCGGTCGAGTCGGGCCGCGTACGCGTCGAGCCCGCGGCGCGGCGCAACGAGGTGCTGGCCTTTCTCCGCGGTGGCCTGTCGGACATCAGCGTCTCGCGTCCCGCCGCGCGCTCGGGTGGCTGGGGCATCCCGGTGCCCGGGGATCCCAGCCAGACCGTCTACGTCTGGTGGGACGCGCTCGGCAACTACGTCACGGCGCTCGGCTACGGCTCACCGCGCTACCACCAGTGGTGGACCGAGTCGGACGAGCGCATCCACGTGATCGGCAAGGGCATCGTGCGGTTCCACGCCGTCTACTGGCTGGCCCTGCTCCGGTCGGCCGGTCAGCCGTTGCCGACCACCATCCTCGTCCACGACTACCTCACCCTGAACGGTGCGAAGATCAGCAAGAGCGCGGGCGCCACCGTCGACCCGGTCCGGCTGATTCAGCGCTACGGCGCTGACGCCGTGCGCTGGTGGCTGCTGCGCGACGTCGCCCGGCTCGGCGACACCGACTTCACCACCACCCGGCTGGTCGACCGGGCCGACCGCGATCTCGCCAACGGTTTCGGCAACCTCGTCCATCGCACGACCACCCTGGTACGCAAGCACTTCGGCGCGACGCCACCGGCAGCGGCCGGCGGGCCGTTGACCGCAGCGCTCGGCGTACTGCCGGAACACATCGGCCGGGCGCTCGACGACGGTGACTTCCGGACGGCCACTCGCGCCCTCTGCTCCGCCGTCGAGCAGGCCAACCAGCACATCGACGCGACCCGGCCGTGGCAACTCGGTGACCGGGACTCGGCGGCCAAGACCGCGGTGCTGGACGACCTGCTGGCGGCCTGCCGGCTCATCGCCGGGGAACTCACGCCGTTCCTGCCCGAGGGCGCAGCCCGCCTGCTGGCCCAATGCGAGGGACGGACGGCCGTACCGGCGTTTCCCCGGATCGGATAGGTTCAGCGCCATGTCTCTCGCCGCCTCGTCCCTCGAAGCCGTGGATCTGGGGTTCTACTCCACCTTCGCGAAGTTCGACGACATCTTCGTCCTGGTGCTGACATTCGTCGGGGCCATCGCGGTCCTGCTCCGCGTCCGCAAGAACGGTCTGCTCTCGACGCTGGCGGCCGTGCTCGGCCTGGCCTGTTTCGGTCTGGCCACTCTGTACTGGCTGCTGCAGGACTTCGAGGTCGTCACCGAGACGAACGAGTACATCTGGGCGGCCAGCCGGATCGTGTTCGACCTCGGCATCATTCTGCTGATCGCCGCGTTGGTGCTGCCGCGGGTCGGTGCGACCGGGCCGAAGCCGCCGGTCGCACCGCCGGCCGCCGGGTGGCCGGGTCAGCCCGTCCCGCCGCAGGCCCAACCGCCGGCCTACGGGGCGTACGCGCCGCCGCCCGCGCCGACGTCCCCGCCGGCCGGCTGGCCGCAGACCCCGCCCCAGCAGTGAAGCCCCGCAGCGAAGCCCCGTAGTGAAGCCCCGTAGTGAAGCCGTTGGCAATGAAGTCTCAGGAGTAAGGCCCCAGCAGT
>JABFYB010000759.1 GCA_013361475.1 Hamadaea sp. | reverse complement strand
GTGGGGCATGTAGGACTCGAACCTACAACCTACGGATTAAAAGTCCGCAGCTCTGCCATTGAGCTAATGCCCCGCCGCGAGAAGGGTACCGGAAACGACCGGGTCAGCGCTTCGCGGAGGGCAAGATCGCTTTATCCGATGGCGTCCGGTCACCGCATCCATGACAGACATGTCCGTTATGCTGACCGGCGTGCATTTGACCTTCATCCGCAAGACCGCACTTTCTAGCGACAACAACTGTCCTTCCCTGTACAAGACCGACCGCGACACCTACCTCGTCCAGGGCTGGCGGGTCACTGACCCGGAAACCCTGCGGCAGCTGGACATTCCGGGTCACGAGACGGTCGTCGAGGTGCCCAGTGACGTCCTCGCCGAGATCGCCCGGTCGATCTGAACGCCGTCGCCGACGCGCCGCCCTCGCCGGGGCGGCGCGTTTCGCGTATCCCGGGCTAGCGGGACAGTGGGGCCAGGGCGCGTACGGCGCTGACGAATTGCGCGCCGGTCAGCGCACCCTCCGGGTCGACGAGCCATTGTGTGGCCACCCCGCCGAGTAGCGCCTGATAAAAGGTGCCGAGCGCGAGTGCCTGATCTTCGGTGAGCGCTCCGCCCGCGAAGTCTCCGAAGAGTTCGGCCAAGGCGAGCCGGGCGCCGCGGTTGGCCGCCGCGAAGGTCTGCTGCATCTCGGGATCGAGCCGCCCCAGCACTTCGAACTGCACACTCCACAGCGCACGGTGGTCGGCGAACGACTGCAGAACCTGCGTCCAGACCGATTCCAGGCGCTGCGCCGGGGTCGCCGCCGGGTCGGTTTCGACTGCCATCGTGCGGGCCAGATCTTCGCCCCATTCCTCCAGCGCCTGGAGCAGCGCCGTGTTCATCAGCGCTTCCTTGGTGCCGTAGTGGTAGCCGATCGCCGCGAGGCTCACGCCGGCGGCGGTGGCGACGTCCCGCGCGGTCGTGCGCGCGTACCCCTTCTCGTAGAGGCAGCGCTTCGCGCCCTCCAGCAGATCCTCTCGGTTTCCCATGCCCAAGAAGGTAGCACAACCGTCTTGCACATTTGTCTAAGACGGTTGTACAGTCATCGTCGAGCCCCTCAGAACATCCCTCTCGGAAGGAAACCGAAATGATCGAGACCGTCGCCGCCGCCACCGCCGCCGTCGTCGCGCTGCCCGTCGTGGGCGCTCTGGGTTATCGAGCGGTACGCCGCTCGGCGACCGCGAAGCAGCTGGCGATCACCACCCCGAACGGCATCGCCGAGGAGCACTACCTGCGCGTCGGCGGGGTCGAGCAGTGGGTGCAGATCCGGGGCGAGGACCGGGCCAACCCGGTGCTGTTCGTCCTGCACGGCGGCCCCGGCTCGCCGTACGCGGTCTTCACGCCGCTGATCCGGTCGTGGGAGAAGCACTTCACCGTGGTCCAGTGGGATCGCCGCGGCGTCGGCAAGACCCGCGCCCGCAGCGGCCCGGCCGACCCGGCCGTCAACACGTTCGCCCAGCTGGCCGACGACGCCGTCGAGGTCATCGACTTCGTCCGCGCACACCTCGACCAGGACAAGGTCGTCCTGCTCGCCGGGTCGATGGGGACCATGCTCGGCCTGCCGCTGGCTCGTCGCCGGCCCGACCTCTTCTCCGCGCTGGTCTGCACCGACCTGTACGCCGACATGTACCGCAACGAGCAGGACGGCTACCGCCAGGCGCTGGAGCGCGTACGCGCGGCCGGCAACACCAAGGCGATCGCGGCGCTGGAGAAGATCGGCGACGACCCGAACCAGTGGGACCTGCGCGCCTGGCAGGTGAAGATGGACGTGACGATGAAGACGGACCCGGTGACCCCGAACGGCGTCGCGAAGCTGCTGTTCCCGCTGGCCATGACGTCACCGCTGTATTCCCTGTCCGGCGTGAAGCACCTGCTGGCCGGGTTCATGGACACGCAGAAGCAGATGCACGACGAGGTGATGCGCTACGACGCGTACGCCGGCGGCACCCGGTTCGAGGTCCCGTTCTTCCTGCTGCAGGGCGCTTCGGACGTGCTGACCCTGACCGAGCCGGCGGTCGAGTTCTTCGAGCGGGTGGAGGCCCCGGTGAAGGCGATGGCCCTGATCGAGGACGCCAGCCACTTCGCCGCCTTCACCCAGCCCGACCGGTTCCTGACCCAGCTCCTCAAGCACGTCCGTCCGATGGTGACGGCCAGCTGATCGGACATCGGCCGTTCGGCCACCTCGCGCCTGGCTTCCGCGTGTCGAGTACGCGGAACCGGGCGCGAGGCCGTAGGGTGCGCACCGCTCTGCCACACCCCTCTTAGCTGGGAGCACAAACCGAAATGAGTGACGGATACGTCCCTCGCGTCAACGTGATCAGCCGGCTCGGCGCCGGCGTCATCGGTGGCGTGCTCGGCGGCGTGGTGCTCGCCGCCGTCCTCTACTTCCTGGACGAACTCCAGGCGTACGGCCGTCTCGTCGGGCAGGAGTCGACCCAGAACGACTTCGTGGTCGCCCTGTTCGTCTGCGGCTTCGCCGGCGCGGTCTTCGGCATCTTCATCGGCCGGTTCGTCACCGGGCAGCTCATCCCCGCCGCCGGCGTCGGGCTCGTCTTCGGCACCGTCTGGTACCTCGTCCTGCAGCTGATCGTGCTCCAGATCCGCGGCGGATCGCTGCTGGACATGGGCAAGAACGGGCTGATCGTGCTCGGGGCGTACGTCATCTTCGGCGCGGCCACCGCGATCATGTACTCGGAGTTCGGCCCGCGGCGGCAGTACCGCCGGTACCGCCGCCGGACCGGCGACTACGAACTGGAGTACGTGCCCCGGTTCCGTCGCAGCGGTTCGCGCAGCAGCTCGCGCCGCCGCCGTCGCCGTCGGGACGACGACGACTGAGCGCAGCAGACCAATCAGATCAGGGATATGGGTCGAATCTTGGGTCAAGATTCGACCCATATCCCTGATCCGCTGCTAACGGAGAGCGCCGCTAGCGGGGCTCAGGCGCGGCCGACGAGGGTGAGGATCCAGGCCACCACGAAGGCCTCTTCCTTCCAGGCGTCGTACCGCCCGGACGGCCCGCCGTGCCCGGCCCCCATCTCGGTCTTGAGCAGGTAGTCCCCGTCGGGTGCGGTCGCTCGCAGCCGAGCGATCCACTTCGCCGGCTCGTGGTACAGGACCCGGGTGTCGTTGAGCCCGCCCATCGCGAGGATCGCCGGATAACGCTGAGCCCGGACGTTCTCGTAGGGCGAGTAGCTCTTCATGTACGCGTACACCTCGGGGGACTCGAGCGGGTTGCCCCACTCCTCCCATTCGGTGACCGTCAGCGGCAGGTCCGGCCGAAGGATCGTGTTGAGCGCGTCGACGAACGGCACCTGGGCGACGATGCCGGCGAACAGCTCGGGCGCGAGGTTGGCGACCGCGCCGACGAGCAGGCCACCGGCCGAGCCACCCCGGGCCACCGTCCGATCCGGACTGGTCCAGCCGCTCTTCTGCAGGTGCCGGGCGGCCGCCGCGAAATCGGTGAAGGTGTTCTTCTTCGCGGTGAGCTTGCCCTCCTCGTACCAACGGCGGCCCAGTTCCCCGCCGCCCCGGATGTGCGCGACGGCGAACACGACCCCGCGGTCCACCAGGGACAGTCGCGGGATGGAGAACCAGGGGTCCATGCTCGTCTCGTACGAGCCGTAGCCGTAGAGCACGCAGGGCGCCGAGCCGTCGCGGGGCGTACCGGCGAGGCAGATCAGTGAGATCGGGACGCGGGTGCCGTCGTCGGCCACCGCCCATTCCCGATGCTGCTCATACCGCTCGGGGTCGAACCCGTCCAGCACCGGCTTGCGCTTACGCAGGACCAAGTGCTCCTCGGCCGGGGCGTCCAGCAGGTAGTCGTAGACCGAGTCCGGCGTGACCAGCGACGCGTACCCGAGACGGATCGCCCGGGTGAGGTAGTCCGGGTTGTCGCCGAGGCCGACGGTGTAGATCGGCTCCGGGAACGCGATGTCGAACGGCTCGCCGTCCTTCGGCAGCACCCGCAGCCCGGTCAGACCGTTGCGGCGCAGGGACACCACGACGTGCGTCGCGAACGCGTCCACCGCCTCCAGGCGTACCCCTCGGTGATGCGCGATGAGCGGGGTCCACTCGGCGGGAGTGTCGATCGGCGCGGTGGCCAGCTCGAAGTCCTCCGCACCGTCGTTGTGGAGCACGAGCAGCCGGTCGCCGTCGGGCTCCACCGTGTATTCCACGCCCTGGCGCCGCGCGCGGACCGTGCGCGGCGCGGCAGCCGGGTCCGTGGCCGGGATGAGCCAGGCCTCGCTCGTGACCTTGCTGTGCGCCTCGATGACCAGGTACTCCTCGGAGCGCGACAGCTCGGCGCCGAGCCAGAACCGCTCGTCGGCCTCCTCCAGGACCAGCGCGTCGTCGGCCCGGTCGGTGCCCAGCCGGTGCCGCCACACACGATTCGGCCGCCAGGCCTCGTCCACGGTGAGGTAGAGCAGGGTGCCGGCGTCCGCGGACCAGGCCGCCCCGTAGAAGACGTCGTCGATCACGTCGGGGAGGTCCGCCCCGGTCACCAGGTCCTTGACGCGCAAGGTGAAGCGCTCGTCGCCGGTGAAATCCGTCGAGTACGCGAGCAGCCGCCCGCCCGGGGCGACGTCGAACGCGCCGAGCTGGAAGAACTCGTGTCCCTCGGCGAGCTGGTTGCCGTCGAGCAGGATCTCCTCGCCGGGCAGTGGGCCGCCGTCGCTCTGCGGTGGGGTCGGGTCGTCGGCGGCGGGCACACGGCACTGGATGCCGTACTGCTTGCCCTCCTCCTGACGCGTGTAGTACCAGTAGCCGCCCTTGCGGACCGGCACCGACAGGTCGGTCTCCTGGGTCCGGCGTTTGATCTCCGCGAACACCGTCTCCTGGAGCGCCTTCTGCGCGGCGGTCCGCTGCTCGGTGTAGGCGTTCTCCGCCTCCAGGTACGCGACCGTGTCCGGGTCTTCCTTGTCCAGGAGCCACGCGTACTCGTCGATCACCTCGTCGTCGTGATGCCGGCGAATGTGCGCCGCTCGCTTCGCCACCGGAGGCTTGATCGAGAGAGTAGAGATCTGAGTAGGAGCGTTGGTCACACGGTGAGGTTACCGACCCACTGGCTGTATTGCGCCCGGTCGA
>JABFYB010000133.1 GCA_013361475.1 Hamadaea sp. | reverse complement strand
AGCGGGAGCGCCCGATGGCGGCGGCTAGCGGACGGACGGGGTGACGAACGGCGGCCGGGTGATGGTCATCGTGGACCGGCGACCCCGGATGTCGACCTCGACGGTGTCGCCCTCGACCAGCCCGGCGGCGGTGTCGATGAGGGCCAGCGCGATGCCGGCCTTACGGGTCGGCGAGAAGGTGCCGCTGGTGATCTCGCCGACGATGTCGTCGCCGA
Source organism: Hamadaea sp. (assembly GCA_013361475.1). Lineage (GTDB taxonomy): Bacteria > Actinomycetota > Actinomycetes > Mycobacteriales > Micromonosporaceae > Hamadaea. The sequence goes on along the minus strand of JABFYB010000133.1, from coordinate 4,907 downwards.
CGTAGACGCTCATGTGCGGGCGCGGGATGCCGCGGTCGTTCGCGACCAGGCCCCGCAGCGTACGCACCGAGCCGGCCTCCTTCTCGGCCAGCAGCACCTCACGGCCCCAGAAGGCCGGCTTGTGCCAGCCGACGGCCCACCCGGCCCGGCCCTCGACCGGGCTGATCTCCGGCGACAGGTCCTGACCGTGCAGCGGATAGCCCATCTCCGTCCGCAGTGTGTCCCGGGCGGCGAGGCCGCAGGCGCGCGCCTCGATCGGCGTACCGAAGAGGGCGTCCCACACCTCGGCCGCCCGGCCGGCCGGGACGACCAGTTCGTAGCCGTGCTCGCCGGTGTATCCGGTGCGGCACACGGTCAGCTCGACGGGCTGGTCCCCGACGTTCAGCGTGGCCACCTCGAAGCTCATGTACTCATGGTCGGTCGGCAGGCCCAGCGCGGCGAGCAGCTCGGCCGACTTCGGTCCCTGGACGGCGAAGACGGCGTAGTCGGGGTGCTCGTTCGTGACGGTCAGCCCGGCCGGCGCGGCGGCGGTCAGCCGGCGGACGACCTCGGCGGTGTTCGCCGCGTTCGGGATCAGGAAGACGTGATCGTCGGCGAAGAGGTACGCGATGATGTCGTCGACGACGCCACCGGTCCGGTTGTCGCAGCACAGCGTGTACTGCGCCTTGCCCGGCTTGATGCGGTCGAGGTCGTTGGTCAGGCAGGCGTTGACGAAGGCCGCGGCGCCCGGTCCGGTGATCCGGGCCTTGCCCAGGTGCGACACGTCGAACACGCCGACGGCCTCCCGGACCGCGGTGTGCTCCTTCAGCACGCCGCCCCCGGCGTACTCGAGGGGCATCTCCCAGCCCCCGAAGGGGGCGAACTTGGCGCCCAGCGCCACGTGCCGATCATGTGCGGGCGACCGGAGAAGAGGCTGGTGAGCGGCGCTGGTCACGTCAGACATGGGGACGAACTTACCCGCTGCCCCTGATGTGGTTAGAGTCGCAGGGTCAGGATCTTTGCCGGGGAGCGCTCGCGCGAGCCGCAGGGAGTGCAGTCTGTGATTCGGAGAACCCGGGTGACCACCTCTATCGCACTGAGCTTGTTCGACACCGATCCCGCCGAGCTGGCCGTGGACGCCGTCGTCATCGGGGTCCACAGCCCCGGTGAGGAGGCCGAGTCCCGGGATCTTCTGCTGGCCTCGGGCGCGCAGAGCGTCGCGGCCGCCTTCGACGGCCGGCTGAGCGCCACGCTGAGCCTCCTGGGCGCGACCGGGTCGGCGGGCGAGGTCACCAAGCTGGCCACGCTGGGCGCCATCACCGCCCCGATCGTGGTCGCCGTCGGGCTGGGCCCGGAGCCGACCGGCGCCGCGCCCCCCCCGGAGACCCTGCGGCGCGCCGCCGGCAACGCCGCCCGTGCCCTGGCCGGGACGGCCGACATCGCGTTCGCCCTGCCGCTGTCCGACGACGACTCGGTCTCGCACATGCCGTCGCTGCGCGCCGTCGTCGAGGGCGCCCAGCTCGGGGCGTACAAGTTCGCGGGGTACAAGTCGAAGCCGCAGCCCAACCGCAAGGACCCGGTCGACTCGATCGCGGTGCTGGTGCCGGACGCGAAGGACGACGCGGCCCAGGCCGAACTGGACCGTGCCGCGATCGTGGCCGCCGCCGTCTACCGCGCTCGCGACTGGGTGAACACGCCGGCCAACCAGCTCCGCCCGCCGGTGCTGGCCGAGCAGATCGCGGCCGCGGCCAAGGACGCCGGGCTCGAGGTCGAGGTGCTCGACGAGGCGGCGCTGATCGACGGCGGTTACGGCGGCATCCTCGCCGTCGGCCAGGGGTCGGACGCCGAGCCCCGGCTCGTGCGCATCGCGTACCGGCCGGAGGGCGTGGCCGACCCGGTGAAGGTGGCGCTGGTCGGCAAGGGCATCACCTTCGACACCGGCGGCGTCTCCATCAAGCCCGGCCAGGGCATGTGGGAGATGAAGAGCGACATGGCGGGCGCGGCGGCGGTCGCGAGCGCGATGGTCGCCATCGCCGCCCTGCGCCCGGCCGTCCAGGTCACCGCCTACGTGCCGATCGCCGAGAACATGGTCTCCGGGTCGGCGTACCGGCCGGGTGACGTCGTCACGATGCGCGGCGGCAAGCGCGTCGAGGTGCTCAACACCGACGCCGAGGGCCGGATGATCCTGGGCGACGCCATCGCCCGCGCCTGCGAGGAGGAGCCGGCCTACCTGCTGGAGACCTCGACGCTGACCGGCGGTCAGGTGGTGGCCCTGGGCAAGCGGGTCTCCGGCCTGATGGGCACCGAGTCGCTGACCGCCCGGATCAAGGCGGCCGGCGACGCCGTCGGCGAGGCCGCCTGGCCGATGCCGCTGCCCGACGACATCCGCAAGACGATGGAGTCCGAGGTCGCCGACATCCTCCAGGTCAGCGCCGGCATGGAGCGTTCCGGGCACATGCTGCAGGGCGGGATCTTCCTGCGGGAGTTCGTCGCGGAGGGGGTCGACTGGGCGCACATCGACATCGCCGGCCCCGCGTTCTCCGGCGACACCAACGGCTACCTGACCAAGGGCGGCACCGCCGTGCCGCTGCGTACGCTGCTGTCGGTGGTGGACGACATCGCCGCCAACGGCTGAGAGTCTCCGGTGCGACTACGACGCCCGGCGCTGCCGGGCGTTGTAGTCGCGCATCCGTTGCGGGTACCCGGTGAGGTGGACGTCGTAGACCGGGATGTTCAGTGATCGGCCCCACCGCCACGCGACCTGCGGCGATCCGACTCGCCGGCGGGTCCACTCTCCATCGTGGGCGATGAGGATGACCGTGGTCTGAGTCACCGTCGTCTGGGGCTCGATGTACGCCTCGACGCCGTACTTGTTGCGGGCAAACCACTCAAGGTGCGACAAATCCACCGGTTGTTGCCGGGTGACACTCCCCGAAGGCGTCTGGTCGCCGTCGAGAAGCCGCCGAAGCCATCCCACTGACGCTCCTCATCCGTTGTCGAAGCGGGTTCAAGAGTACGCGGGGGTAACGTGTCCTTGGGCACCTCTGTGCGCGGGGTGGGCCGCCGAGTGACAAGATGACCGGCGTGGGGTGTGCTCTCACGAAGGGCCGCCCGGCCGGTAGCGTTGCACTCGGTGGGAGATGACGTGAGCGACACGTTCGATGTGGTGATTCTCGGCGGCGGAAGCGGTGGTTACGCGACCGCATTGCGCGCGGCTCAGCTGGGCCTGAGCGTCGCCTTGATCGAAAAGGACAAGCTGGGCGGCACCTGCCTGCACCGCGGATGCATTCCGACGAAGGCGCTGCTGCACGCCGGTGAGGTCGCCGACCAGACCCGCGAGGCCGCCGCCTTCGGTGTGAAGGCCGAGCTGATCGGCGTCGACATGAGCGGCGTGAACGCGTACAAGGACGGCGTGGTCGCCGGCCTCTACAAGGGTCTGCAGGGCCTCGTCAAGGCGGCCAAGGTGACCTACGTCGAGGGCACCGGCAAGCTCGTCTCGGCCACTGAGCCGGCTGGAGCTGCGGCCGTCGAGGTCGACGGCAAGCGCTACACCGGCCGGCACGTCGTCCTGGCCACCGGTTCCTACTCGAAGACGCTGCCCGGCCTGGAGCTGGACGGCGAGCGGGTCATCGCCAGCGAGCACGCGCTGACCATGGACCGCGTCCCGGCGAGCGCGATCGTGCTCGGCGGCGGCGTCATCGGCGTCGAGTTCGCCAGCGCCTGGAAGTCCTTCGGCGCCGACGTGACCATCGTGGAGGCGCTGCCCCGCCTGGTCGCCGCCGAGGACGAGGACATCTCCAAGCAGCTCGAGCGGTCGTTCCGCAAGCGCGGCATCGGGTTCAAGACCGGCAAGCCGTTCGAGAAGGTCGAGAAGACCGACTCCGGCGTCAAGGTCACCATCGCCGGGGGCGAGACCCTGGAGGCCGAGGTCCTCCTGGTCGCCGTCGGCCGGGGCCCGTCGACCGCCAACACCGGTTACGAGGAGCAGGGCGTACGCATGGAGCGCGGGTTCGTGCTCACCGACGACCGGCTGCGGACCAACCTCCCCAACGTCTTCGCGGTCGGCGACATCGTCCCCGGCCTGCAGCTGGCCCACCGCGGCTTCCTCCAGGGCATCTTCGTCGCCGAGGAGATCGCGGGCCTGAACCCGGTCGCGATCGTCGAGTCGGGCATCCCGCGCGCGACCTACTGCGACCCGGAGATCGCCTCCGTCGGCATCACCGAGGCGCAGGCCAAGGAGAAGCACGGCGCCGAGAACGTCGCGACCTACAACTACAACCTCGCGGGCAACGGCAAGAGCAAGATCCTCGGTACGCAGGGCTTCGTGAAGCTGGTCCGGGTCAAGGACGGCCCCGTGGTCGGCGTGCACATGATCGGCGCCCGGATGAGCGAGCAGGTCGGCGAGGCTTCCCTCATCGTCAACTGGGAGGCGTTCCCGGCCGAGGTCGCGCAGCTCATCCACGCGCACCCCAGCCAGAACGAGGCGCTCGGCGAAGCGCACCTGGCTCTTGCCGGGAAGCCGCTGCACGCCCACAACTGAGCTGTCTACGATCGTCACAGAGAAGATCGAATAACGAGGAGTCTGGACTCATGCCGGTATCGGTCACGCTTCCCGCACTAGGGGAAAGCGTCACGGAGGGCACGGTCACCCGGTGGCTGAAGAGCGTCGGCGACCGGGTCGAGGTCGACGAACCCCTGCTGGAGGTCTCGACCGACAAGGTGGACACGGAGATCCCGTCGCCGAGCGCCGGTGTCGTGACGCAGATCCTGGTCGCGGAGGACGAGACCGCGGAGGTCGGCGCGGTTCTCGCCGTCATCTCCGACGACGGGACGCCGGGGAGCCTCTCGGGCGAGCCGCCAGAAGTGCAGTCAGCCCCGGCCGAGCAGCCGGCGGCGCCGGCCGCCGAGCCGCAGCAGGCTGAGGCGCC
>JABFYB010000589.1 GCA_013361475.1 Hamadaea sp. | reverse complement strand
GCTCAAGTGCTGGCCAGCAGTTCGCGTACCAGCGCCTCGGTGAGCCAGGTGCGATAGCGCTCAGCACTCCATCCGCGGTGCCGTCGCAGGAGTTGGTGCATGTGGGGCGAGCTGAGCGCGTACAGGATGTCGGCGGCGATCACTGTGTCCAGGCCTGTCCGCAAAGAGCCGCGAGCGTCTAGAGCCTGGGCGAAGGCGAGCATGACTTCGTGGTGGGCGCGGGAGCCGGCGTCGGCGGCGGTTCGCATGTCGGGGTCGGCTCCGGCCGCCTCGACGCTGACCATGATCAGGTCTCCGGCTCGGTCCAGCAGGGCACTGCTGTACGCGACGAAGAGGCTGATCGCCTCCCGAGGATCGGCTGCCTCGTGGGCGGCGGTGATCTCTGGTCGTTCGGCGACCCGGATCGGTTGCTCGTCGCCGACTGTCGCGACCGCGAGGGTGTGCCCGAACAGCTTGGCCTTGGTCGGAAAGGCGTCGTAGAGGGTCCGTTCGCCGACGCCGGCGTCCGCTGCGACCTGTTTCATCGTGGTGGCCGCGAAGCCTTGGGTCGTGAACAGCCGGCTCGCGGCTTCGCGGATGCGCTCACGGGTGACGGCAGCGGCTGCGGCTCGGGCCGGGGACCGGTAGGGCCTCTTGACGGGTTCGGCCATGGGGAGCATTCTACAGATATTCGCCGCAGCGCGGCTGCGCCCAATATGTTCGGGGGTTTCCGATGACCAAACCGATCCTGTCCGGCATCCACCACATCAAGATCCCGGTCACCGATCTGGCTCGCTCGGTGGCCTGGTACGGCGAGGTCTTCGGGTTCGAGACGACGATGGAGTTCCCCGAGGCTGACGGCGTCACGAGGGGAGTGGCCGGCACGGCACCCGGGCTGGGTGACACCATGATCGCCTTCCGGGTCAACCCGGAGGCCGCGCAAGGCTGTCAGGGGTTCGATCCGGTCAGCTTCGCCGTCGACGGCAAGGACGACATCGAAGCCTGGGCCGCGCGCCTCGACGAGCTGGGCATCCGCCGCTCGCCGGTGATCGAGGCGTCGATCGGCTGGCTGCTGGTCTTCGACGATCCGGATGGTCTGACGCTGCACCTGTACTCGTGGGACCAGCATGGCATCGACCAGTCACACCGGCCTGGTTACGGTCGGGCGGTCGCCCACTAGGGACAGAGCGAGCGGCCGAGCCTACTCCGGCGAAGGCGGCGTCGGCTCCGACGCCGGAGGCGTGGGCGGCTGCGGCGGCGAGTAAGGCGGCTGCGGGTAGGGCGGCTGTGCTACCGGCGCAGTCGGCGCCTGGCCAGAGGACTTGCCCTGCTTACGCGTGAAGTACACGATCGCCCAGACGATGCCGCCGACGATGGCGAGCACGACGACGAGGCAGCACAGCAGAGCTGCGAGCCTGCCGAACGACATTCCGGCCTCGTAGGGATCCATCGACGCATCGTACAAGCACGACCCTTCGACGTGGGTCCGTCGAATGTCGACCATTCAGGCGGCGAACGACCGATCCAGCGCGCGAGCCAGCCGCTCCTGCCACTCGCGGGCGTCCCCGACCGCACCGGGGTACTCGTCGACGAAGTTCTCCCAATCCACGTCCCACTTCAGCACCGACGCCGCGGTGAACCCATCCGGCTCGATGCCCGCGTCGGAAGGCGCGCTGCGCAGCACGTCACGCACCAGCTTCAGCGAGACCGTCGTGTATTCCGCCAGGAGCGCGGCGTCCAGCAGGTCCTTGCCCTGCGGGTACATGTCCGATTCCAGCCACATGAGCTTCCACGCCAGCGCCAGGTCCGGCGGTGCGCAAGCAACATCAACTCCATATACGGATACGCGTTGTGCCGCGACCGGCATCGCCTCGCCGAAGACGAAGTCGACCTGGACGGTTCCGCGGGGCAGGTCGGGGGCGACGAAAGGGAAGGTCAGCCGTCGGCCGGGCACCCGGTCGTAGGTCCAGATGTCGGCGGCGGCGACCTGCTCGGCCTGCAGACCCGGACCGGGGTCCGCGCGTACCGCCTCGACGATGTCGGCGAGCATGCGGTCGGCGGACGGGTCGTTGGCGCGGAAGTCGGCGGGGACGACGACGAAGTCCAGGTCGCCCGGCTCGCGGGCCGTCTTGCCCAGCCATGCCCGCAGCGTCGTGCTTCCCCGTAGCACCAGGTGGTCGGCCCAGGGAGAGGCGGCGATCAAGGCGAGGACATGGGCGGCTGACGCCTGCCGGGTTGCTCGCCACCGTGCGTCGACCGTGCGGTCGGGGAACTCCGGCTCGCCGGCCCGGTACGCGTTCGGGTACTGCTTCAAGGCGGGGTCGAACGCCGCCCGCTGGTACACCGTCGGGCCGTCCTCGGGAACCGGAAGGTAGGTCGGCGGGTAGTGGAGTTTTCCCTCCGGCGCGTGCCGGTGCGCGTTCTCGTACGCACGGTTGTAGAAGTGCGGGGTCTCAGCCAGCCAGCCGTCGTCGTAGGTGAGGCGGGAGTCCTCGAAGACATACTCCGCCTCCACCTCGAGGATCTCCTCCGGCCGCGTACGCAGGGCGGTCACGAGCGCGTCGAGCTGCTCCCGGGCTCCACTACGGCCAACCCCGAAGCAGCGCTGCGTCACGAACCGCTCGTGCCGGCCGTCGTCGCGGTGCCGCCGAGCGTTGCGCGACAGGCGTGCCCCGAACGGCTCCACGAGCCGGGTGAGCTCGATCAGCCGGGTGGCGGACGCGTCCGGCAGCAGCAGCTTGACGTGGTGTTCGAAGTAGCGGCCGGCCGGCTCGCGGCGGGCCTCGTCGTCGGTGTCCGGCACGCCGTCGTTCCACGGCGCACCTTCGATCTTGGTACGGAAAACGTACAAGCCGGCCTTGGAGATGATCCGCTGCCACCGGGTCACCAGCTTGTGCTGGGCGGCGAGCGTACCCGTGCCCGAAATGGTGATCATGGGCTGCGATGGCTGAGCGCCGCGGTCGAGCATGATGTGCGCGAACTTCGCGCCGTGGCGCTGAGCCACCGCGGCCGCCCGCTCGACGTCGTAGCCGACGGTCAGATGGATCTCGAACGCGTTCGCCATGCGCATGACGATCCCACAGCGGCCGCCGATCTTCCGCCCCGCGGGCCTGGGCGAATCCGCGCAGGCCAGGCCCGGCGCGTGGGACAATGAACCCTTGCCGTGGGTGGCGTGGCCGCCCTGGTCGGCCGCGCGTCACGTGATACGCGCCAGATCGGCCTGCCGGACATCGCCGAACTCAGACAGCTGGTGGGGTGCGGATCACTATGAAGACGCTGCAGAACGTGAAGGCGGAGCAGGCGATCGACACCCAGAACTACGTCCCGATCGCCGAGCACGGGCTGATCGGCAATCTGCGGACGGCGGCGCTCGCGGACACCACCGGAGCGATCAGCTGGTACTGCCCGGGACGTTTCGACGCGCCCAGCGTGTTCGCAAGCCTGCTCGACCCCGAGCGGGGTGGGCTGTTCCGCATCGCGCCGATCGGGGAGGAGTGGTCGGCCCGGCAGCTCTATCTGCCCGATTCGGCCGTGCTGGTGACCCGGTTCCTCGGCGAACAGGGGGTCGCCGAAGTCGTCGACTTCATGCCCGTCACCGGCCGCGCGACCGACACCGTCGACCTGCTGGTGCGGATGGTCCGCGTCGTACGCGGCGAGGTGCGCCTCGACGTGCGCTGCGCACCCCGGTTCGACTACGGCCGGGCCGACCACACGTTGGAGCACGACGGCGACTCTGCGGTGTTCCGGGCGAGTGGACGTTCGCTGCGCTTCGACAGCGACCGCAAGCTCATCCCCGACGGCGAGGACATCACCACCGTCCTCGACCTCGCCGCCGGGGAAGAGGCATGGTTCGCCGTGAGCGGTGGCGTCGAGGAGGAGGTGCCCCGGCGGGTCTCCGCCGCCGAGATCGACGGCCGGTATCGCTCAACACTGGACTGGTGGCACCGCTGGGTCAGTTCGAGCGCCTACCGAGGGCGCTGGCGAGAGACGATCATGCGCTCCGCGATCACCCTCAAGCTGCTCACCTACAGCCCCACCGGGGCGCTCGTCGCCGCCCCCACGGCAGGCCTGCCCGAGCAGATCGGCGGCGAACGCAACTGGGACTACCGGTACGCCTGGATCCGTGACGCGAGCCTGTCCGTGCACGCCCTGCTGCGCCTCGGCTACGTCGACGAAGCCCGGCGCCTGTTCCGCTGGCTGTCGGCCCGCCCCGGCGGCGTCGGCGGAGCGAACGGCGGGCCGCTGCAGATCATGTACCGGGTCGACGGCTCCTCGGATCTCGACGAGCACACCCTCAGCCACCTCGACGGCTATCGCAGCTCACGACCGGTCCGGATCGGCAACGGCGCGGCCCACCAGCTGCAGCTCGACATCTACGGCGAGATGCTCGACGCCATCTGGACCGCGTACAAGGGCGGCGCGGGGCGGCTGGGCACCAGCGGCTGGGAGCGGCTCTGCCGGCTCGCCGACTGGGTGGCCGCGCACTGGGACCAGCCCGACGAGGGCATCTGGGAGACTCGGGGCGGGCGCAAACACTTCGTCTACGCCCGGGTGATGTCGTGGGTCGCGCTCGACCGGACGGTTCGGCTGGCCCGGGAGCTGGGCTGGCCGGCGGAGACCGGCGGATGGATCGCCGCCCGCGACGAGATCCACAAGCAGGTCATGAGCCGGGGCTGGAGTCCGGAGCGACGGTCGTTCGTGCAGGCGTACGGCAGTGACGTGCTCGACGCCGCCCTCCTGGTCATGCCGCTGGTCGGATTCATCTCCGACACCGAACCCAAATGGCTGTCCACCTTGGATGCGATCGGCGACGCTCTGGTCTCCGACAGCCTCGTCTACCGTTACGACCCGCTCGCCTCCCCGGATGGGCTGCGCGGCCACGAAGGCACCTTCTCCATGTGCACCTTCTGGTACGTCGAGACACTCGCCCGCGCCGGACGGCTGGCCGACGCCCGGTTCGTGTTCGAGAAGATGCTGACCTACGGCAACCACGTCGGCCTGTACGCCGAGGAACTGGGCCTGCACGGTGAGCACCTCGGCAACTTCCCGCAGGCGTTCACCCACCTGGCGCTGATCAACGCCGCCGTCACGCTCAACGACTTCCTCGACACCCCGGACGAGCGCCGCCCAGCCGAACTGGCGTAGCGC
>JABFYB010000035.1 GCA_013361475.1 Hamadaea sp. | reverse complement strand
GGTGGGGGAGGGGTGTCAGGCCTCTAGGACTACGGCCAGGCCTTGGCCGACGCCGATGCAGATGGCGGCCAGGCCGTAGCCGCCGCCGCGCCGCCGCAGCTCGTACGCCAGCTGCCCGAGGATGCGCCCGCCGGACGCGCCCAGCGGATGGCCGATGGCGATCGCGCCGCCGTTGACGTTGACGATCTCCGGGTCGAGCTGCGGCCAGCTGGCCAGGCAGGCCAGCGACTGGGCGGCGAACGCCTCGTTCAGCTCGACCGCCTTGAGGTCGGACCAGCCGATGCCGGCCCGGCGCAGGGCGGTCTCGGCCGCCTCGACGGGGCCGATGCCGAACACGTCGGGGTCGACGGCGGCCGCGCCGCGCCCGGCGATCCGGGCCAGCGGCGTGATCCCGAGCCGGTCGGCCGCCGCCTGGGAGCCCAGCAGGACGGCGGACGCGCCGTCGTTGAGCGGTGAGGCGTTGCCCGCCGTCACCGTCCCGTCCGGGCGGAACACCGGCTTCAACTTGGCCAGCGCCTCGGGCGTCGTGTCGGGGCGGATGCCCTCGTCGCGCTCCAGGGTCGTGCCGGGGACCGGCACCACGTGGCCGGCGTAGAACCCGGCGGTCCAAGCGCGGTCGGCGGCCTGGTGGCTCCGCAGGGCGAACGCGTCCTGCTCGGCCCGGCCGATCTGGAACTTGCCCGCGAGCAGCTCGGTGCTCTCCCCGAGGGAAACCGTCCACTGTGGTGGCATGGCCGGGTTCACCATGCGCCAGCCCAACGTGGTGGAGTGCAACGTCTCGTGCCCCTGCGGGAAACCCTTGCCCGGCTTGAGCAGCACCCAGGGGGCCCGGCTCATCGCCTCCACGCCGCCGGCGACGATCAGGTCGGCGTCGCCCACGGCGATCGTGCGGGAGGCCTGCATCGCGGCGTCGAGGCCGGAGCCGCACAGCCGGTTGACCGTCGTCCCCGGTACGCTCGTCGGCCAGCCCGCCAGCAGTGCGGCCATCCGGGCGACGTTGCGGTTGTCCTCCCCGGCCTGGTTGGCGTCGCCCAGGTAGACCTCGTCGACGGTCGCGGGATCGAGGCCGGTGCGGTCGGCGACCGCCCGGAGGACGTGCGCCGCCAGGTCGTCGGGGCGTACGCCGGACAGCGCGCCGCCGTAGCGGCCGAACGGGGTGCGGACGGCGTCGAGCAGGAAGACCTCGGTCACGCCGCTCAGCGTACGGTCCGGTGCGCCGCCTCAGGAAGAAGCGGTGGAGTGGTAGACCGCGAACACCGCCCCCTGCGGATCCTGGAGGCAGGCGAACCGGCCGGTGCCCGGGATGTCACTGGCCGGGACGATGATCGTGCCGCCGAGCGGGTCCGCCTTCGCCACCGTGGCGTCGACGTCCGGTACGCCGAAGTACAGCAGCCAGTGCGGCGGCACCTCGGGCGGATGGTGCCCGGCCATGTCCATCATGCCGCCGAAGTCCTCGCCGCCGAGGCCCCACTGGGTGTAGGTCTCGCCGCCCATGTCCCCGTCGGTGGCCGTCCATCCGAAGACGGTGGTGTAGAAGTCCCGGGCGGCCTTCGTGTCGCGAGTCGCCAGTTCGGTCCAGACGAGGGCGCCGTCCTCGTCGATGCGCTCCGAGCCCGGGAACTTCCGGCCCTGCCAGAGGGAGAAGGCCGCGCCGGTCGGATCGGTGACGAAGGAGAAGCGCCCGGAGTCGAAGATGTCGACCGGCTCCGCCAGGACGGTGCCGCCGGCCTGGCGTACCGCCTCGGTGCTGGCGTCGGCGTCGGTCACGCCGACCGACATCGTCCAGGCGACCGGCTGATCCGGCTGCATGAGCGGGGACAGCCCGCCGATCGCCGCCTCGCCGAGTTTGATCATCCCGTAGCCGCCCGCCTCCGCGCGCGGATCGGTCTCCGCGGTCCAGCCGAACAGGCCGCCGTAGAAGCGCATGGCGTCGGCGGTGTCGGAAGTCGAGAGCTCTACGTAGCAGGGCCGGCCCACCAGGGGTTTGGTCACCTTCATGGGCCGATTCTCCCAACGGCGACCGGCCTCCGCACGGCAACATGAGGATACGTCCCTGATCATTGGGGTAAATCCGAAATTCCTGGCAGAATTGGCCGCGCATGCGAGACCGGGTGATGCTGGCGTACGCCGTTGGCATGGTGGTTCTAGGTGGGGCGTTCTACGCCCTGCCATCAGCCCATGTCGTGATCTGGTCACTGATCGGCTACGGCGCGGCGGCCGCGGTCGTCGTCGGGGTCTGGCGCAACCGGCCCCGGCGCCGCGCGCCTTGGCTCTGGCTGGCCCTGGCGCTCACGACCTTCTGCTCCGGCGACGTCGCGTATGAGCTGCTCGTCCGGTTCGGCGGGCAGGAAAACCCGTTCCCGTCGATCTCGGACTTCCTCTACCTGGTCACCTTCGTCTTCCTGGCGATCGGGGTGCTCGGGCTGACCAGGGCGGGTTCCGGTGGGCAGAACCGCAGCGCCGCGCTCGACGCCATGATCGTCACCGTCGCGCTGGGTCTGCTCGCCTGGCTCTACCTGATCGGCCCTCGGCTGACCGACCCCGACCTGACCACGCTCCAACGGCTCATCTCCATCGGCTATCCGCTCGGCGACCTCGTTCTGCTGCTGGTCGGCCTACGCCTCGTCACGGCCATCCGGACCAATCCGAGCGTGCTGCTGCTCCTCCTGGGCATCGCCGGCACACTGGTCGCCGACGTGCTCTACGGGCTGGCCCAGATCGAGGGCGACTGGTCCACCGGCGGCCCGGTCGATCTCGGCTGGATCGTCTTCTACGCGTCCTGGGGCGCGGCCGCACTGCACCCCTCGATGGTGGAGCTGACCGAGCCCCGGATAGTGCGGCCCCGGCAGATGGGCATCCGCCACCAGATCTGGCTCTCCCTGCTGGTGCTCGCGCCACTGCTCCTGCTGCTCGCCGAGACGGTCAGCGGCCAGAGCTCCGAGTACGACGTCGTCATCGTGGTCTTCCTGGGGGCGACCCTCGTCCTGGCCCTGGTCCGCCTGTTCGGAGTGATCAACTCGTATCGGCGCAACCTGATGCGGGGACGCGGGATCCGGGAGGCGAACGGGGTGCTGCTCTCGGCCACCTCCATCGCCGAGGTCGAATCGGCGATCGGGCTGGCCGCCGCTCAGTTGCTGCCCCCGGGCGCGCCTCACCGCGTACACGTGGTCATGAACGACGGCCGGGTCCCCGATCTCTTCGCGCGCCAGACGACGGACGGTGCGCGGCTGGCCTATACGCGGACCCTGCCGCCCGAGGTGGCCGAACGGCTCGGCGGCTTCGAGATCACCTTGATCTGCCCGATGGTCCTGCCCGAGCGGTTCTCGGGCGATCCGACCATCGGTGTGCTCCTGGTGGCGGCGGACGAGGTGGCCCTCGGGCAGATCCAGATCCCGATGGAGCTGGTCGCCGGGCAGGCCGGGCTGGCCATGGAACGGATCATGCTGGGCGCGGAGGTCGCCCGCCGGGCCAGTGAGGAGTACTTCCGCACGCTCGTGCAGAACACCACGGACGTCATCCTCATCCTGGAGCCCGACGGCGACCGGGTCCGGTACGCGAGCCCGTCCGCGCTGAGCGTGTTCGGCACGGACCTGGCCGGTGTACGCCTGAGCGAACGGCTGGAGGTCAGCTCCGAGGAGCTGGCCCGCAAGCTGGCGGACTGGGACGGCGACGTGCCCGCGGACTGGTCCGTACGCCGTCCGGACGGCAGCGCGGTGCAGGTCGAGGTCACGTGCCGGGACCTGCGCGACGACCCGACCGTCGGCGGGCCGGTGCTGACCATGCGCGACGTGACCGACCAGCGGCGGCTGCAGGCCGAGCTGACCTTCCTGGCCTTCCACGATCCGCTGACCGGTCTGGCGAACCGGGTGCTGCTCAACGACCGCATTCAGGTGGCCGTCGCCATGGCGCAGGACTCCGGCGAGGTCGTCGGCGTGCTCTTCGTCGACCTCGACGACTTCAAGGTCGTCAACGACACCTTCGGCCACGAGTACGGCGATCGTCTGCTCCTGGAGGTGAGCAAGCGGCTCACCGCGACGCTGCGCCCGCAGGACACCGCCGCCCGCATCGGCGGCGACGAGTTCGCGGCGTTGATCGGCGCGCCCACTGCCGAGGCGATCGACCAGGTCGCCGAACGGATCGTCGAGGTGCTCGCCGTGCCCTTCACCATCGAGGAACGCGTCGTCTCCGGGCGGGCCAGCATCGGCGTCGCGACCACCGCCGACAATCCCGACGGGCAGGATCTGCTGCGGGAGGCCGACCTCGCGCTCTACGTGGCCAAGAACGCGGGCAAGGGGCAGTGGCGGCGGTACGACCCGTCGCTGCACACGGCGATGGTGCGGCGGCTGGAACTGCGAGCCGCGTTGGACGAGGCGGTCGCAGCGGGTGCGCTGACCCTGGAGTTCCAGCCGATCGTGGGCCTGCGCTCGGGGGTGACGGCCGGCTTCGAAGCGCTCGTCCGCTGGGAGCATCCCGAGCACGGCCGGCTCCTGCCGGACCACTTCATCGAGGTGGCCGAGGAGAGCGGGCTCATCGTCCCGATGGGCACCTGGGTGCTGCGACAGGCGCTCGCCGTCGCCGCGACGTGGCAGGAAGTCACGCGGGACGCGCCGTACGTCAGCATCAACGTGTCCGCTCACCAGTTCCGGACGCCGGGCTTCGTCCGCGACGTCCGCCAGGCGCTGACCGACGCCGGAGTCCCCGCCGACCGGCTGATGCTGGAGATCACCGAGAGCCTGCTGCTGCGCGACGACGACGAGATCTGGGACGACCTCGTCGAACTGCGGCGTGCCGGCGTACGGGTGGCCATCGACGACTTCGGCACCGGCTACTCGTCGCTGAGCTACCTGCGGCACGTCCCCCTCGACGCGCTCAAGATCGACCGGCTGTTCACCAGCACGATCACCTCGTCCGGCCAGCAGGCGGTCCTGGTCGACGGCATCATCCGGCTCGCCTCCTCCCTCGGCCTGGAAGTCATCGCCGAAGGCATCGAGCGACCGTCCGAACGCGACCTGCTGGCCCGGTTCGGCTGCCGATACGGGCAGGGCTACCTCTACTCCCCGCCGCTGTCGGCCGCGGACGCGCTGGAATGGCTGGCTCCGTCGCTGGCCGACGCCGCCAGCTCCCCGTAGCG
>JABFYB010000323.1 GCA_013361475.1 Hamadaea sp. | reverse complement strand
GAACCCGGAAGCTAAGCCCTCCAGCGCCGATGGTACTGCACCGGGGACGGTGTGGGAGAGTAGGACACCGCCGGACAAACTTTCAATAAGGCCCTCCACTTCGGTGGAGGGCCTTATTGTATTTGCGTTTCCCAGGCCCGCTTAGAATGCGGATCATGCGCCGAATCACGGGCTGGAAGAAGTACGCGTTGTGGGCGGCGCTCGGCGTCGTGACCCTGGCCGCCTCCGGTGCCGTCGTGTGGCGCGTACTGGGGCCGGCTGAGGTCGTCACCACGGCGGCGTCGGCGTACCCGAATCCCTCGGCGTCGCCGACTCCGGGTGCGCTGGGCGCGCTCGTCAACAGCCCGCTGATCGTCGACGACCACCTTCGGGTGTACGCCGCCAAGCGGCAGATCCAGGCCGACGACCAGCCGGCGTACCGGTATGAGACGAGCCCCTACTGGTCGTATCGGCGTTGGCCGCAGCAGCTGATCGGGGTCGTGCATCCGCCGACGGCGTCGACGTCGGGCGTACCGGTGGTCGTGGGGAGCTGGTCGGATGGCAAGCTCACCGCGATCGACGCCCGGAGCGGTCGGGTGGCCTGGGAGGCGACCGCCGACGTGCTCGGCACGGAGTATCCCGGGCGGCGTACGGGGTCGGCGGTCGTCTGGACGCCCGCAGGGCTGCTGACCGGCGTCACCAAGGCCGGCCAGGGTGTCGTCGTGACGGCCAAGGAAGGCGTTACCGCCACCGACGCTGCCACAGGCGCCCGACTGTGGAGTACGCCCGCCCCCGGCTGCGTCACCCAAGCGTTCACTGTCCCCAACGAGGTGGTCGTCCCCGATCGGTGTGACGGCCCCGCTGTGCTGCGCCGGTTCGACTTGAGCACCGGTACGCCGACCGACCTGTCCATCGAGTCGTCGAAGACGGTGACACCGCTCGGCTGTCGCGTCGGCGTCTCCGAATGCGGCGGAGTGCGTACGCACAACTCGGCGTGGATCTGGTCGGAGGGGGCGCCGAAGCCGGCCGACGGCCTCCGCGGGGAGACCGCTTGGCTCGCGGGGACCACGGCGATCGACGCGCCGCTCGGCGACACTGCGGACACCCGTGCACTGACCGGCAAGGATCCCGTCACGGGCGCCGTCCGGTGGACGTGGAGCGCCGTCGGGGACGACCCGTCCGACGCACAGATCATCGCCACGACGCCGTCCCGAGTTCTCCTGCTGACCCGCGCGCGTACGCTCATCGCCCTCGACCCGGCCACGGGACGGGAACTGACCCGGGTGTCGGTGCTGATGGACCACGACCCCGACAAGCAGTACGCCGTCGGTCCGGTCTTCGCGAGCGGGGTCTACGTCGCAATCGAGCGGCTGACCCTGACCGCCGCGGAGGCCGACACCGACGACGAGTACTACTTCACGAACCGCCCGGTCCTGCTGGCGGCTACCTGACTTGGCGCTACCTGACTAGAAGGCCTTCTCAGCCGCGTTGAGGAAGGTGTCGTTCTCCTCGGGCGTACCGATCGTCACGCGTACGCCGTCGCCCGCGAACGGGCGGACGATGACCCCCGCCTGCTCACACGCCTGGGCGAAGGCCGTCGCGCCGTCGCCCAGCGGCAGCCAGACGAAGTTCGCCTGCGACTCGGGGACGTCCTGACCCAACTTCAGCAGCGCGTCCCGGACTCGGGAGCGCTCGGCGACGACCAGGGCGGCCCGGCGGGCCATCTCCGCCTCCTGGTCCAACGCGGCGAGCGCGGCGGCCTGGGCGGCGATGTTCGTCGAGAACGGCGTGATGACCTTGCGGACCGCCTCGGCGACCTCCGGCTGCGCCACCAGGTAGCCGGCCCGAAGTCCCGCCAGGCCCCACGCCTTGGAGAGCGTCCGCAGCACGACCACGTTGGGCCGGTCGCCGAACTCCACCAGACCGTCCGGCACCTCGGTGTCGGTCACGAACTCCCGGTACGCCTCGTCCAGGACGACGACGACGTCGGGGCCCACCGCGTCGAGGAAATCGCGGAGCTCGGTCCGCCTGAGCGGCGTACCAGTCGGATTGTTGGGGTTGCAGACGATGACCAGCTTGGTGCGCGAGGTGACCGCGGCCGCCATGGCCGGCAGGTCGTGGCCGTGCGCGGCGGTGTTCGGCACGCGGACCGACGTGGCGCCGGTCGTGGCCGCGATGATCGGGTACGCCTCGAAGGACCGCCAGGAGTAGACGACCTCGTCCCCGGGCAGGCAGGTGGCCCGCATGATGTGCTCCGTCATGGCCACCGAGCCGCAGCCGGCGGCGATCCGGTCGACCGCGACGCCCAGCCGCTCGGCGAGCTTCTCGCGGAGCGCGACCACCCCGAGGTCCGGATAGCGGTGTACGCCCTGCGCGGCCTCGACGATGGCCTCGACCACGCCCGGCAGCGGGCCGTAGGGGACCTCGTTGCTGGCGAGCTTGATCGAGCCCGGCACCGTCCGCCCGGGGACGTAGCTCGGCAGTGCGGCCAGGTCGGCGCGGGTGAGATTCATCGCGGCCTCCTCCTTCAGTTCAATGGTGCCTTGCGATCGGGGATGCGCACCACGAAGGTGCGGGCCAGCCGGTCATGCCAGGCCAGCCGGAGGACCGAGTCGGTCGCGATGAAGAAGTTGTCGACGATCGGCAGGATGAAGCCGAAGATGCCGCAGCAGACGTAGAGCAGGAACGGGTAGCCGAACAGCGACCAGCGCCGGAACGAGCGGCCGAACGGCAGCCGCTCGGTGCTCTCCCAGGGGATGACCCGCAGACCGAGCAGCATCTTGCCGAGCGTCTGACCGCGGCTGTGGGTGACCGGCACCTCGTAGGCGAACCACAGGGCGTAGGCGATCAGGGAGATGATCAGGCCGAGTTCGCCGATCCGGCTCCAGGATTGCGTGTCGACCTCGCCGGAACGCAGCCACTCCTGCCCCAGCGCGGCCGACTCGGTGATCCACTGGAACAAGAAGTAGCCGTTGAAGATCAGGTTCAGGACGAGCAGCGCACCCAGGTCGATCGCGCGGGCGGCGAGGCGGCGGCCGGGTGAGGCGAGCGCGAGGCCGTGCGGCGTCACCGGACCCGCCGGTGGGAACGCGATGTTCTCCGGCCACCACGGCGGCTTCACCGGCGCGTATGGGCCGTGCGGGGGCTGGCCGGGATGCGAGGGCTGGCCGGGGAAGGTGAGCGGGGGCGCGACCGCGGTCTCGACCGGCCTCGGCGCCTGCTCCGCGGTCGCGGGTTCTGCGGTCTGCTGATCGGCCCAGCCTTCGCCGTCCCAGTACCGGGTCGTGGCGGGATCGGCGGGATCGGGGTACCACCCGGGAGCTACGGACATCTCATCAACCGATCTTCACTACGACGGTGCGGGCGGCCTTGTCGTGCAGGCATTGCTGAAGCGGCTTGTCCCAGAGCTGCCACAGCCCGTCGACGTAGGAGAAGAACGGGACGAGCGCGCCGCCATGCTCCACCAGCCAACGCTTGGCGAGCATGCCGCGCGTACGCTCAGCGGCCGGGTCCACCGGGACGATCTTAAGCTTCACCACTCGCTTGCCGATCGTCTGCCCCGACCGCCAGGTGAACTCCACCAGATACAGGTAGGAGACGACCAGGTTCGCGATCAGGATGACGCCGAAGATGGCCAAGTAGCCCCAGAGCAGGCCGGTGAACTCCGAGCTGTCGATCTGGGTGGTCCCGTCGGCGGAGGTCTGGATCGTCGTGACCTCGGAGACGAAGGTGTAGACCCACCAGATCACCAGCGGGATCGCCACGATCGCCCCGATCGACCCCATGATGAGCCCGTCGATCAGGTACGCCCCCAGCCGGCTGAAGAAGTCGGCCAGCGGCTGCCCGTTCGGCGCCAGCGGGGCCGGCTGCAGGTAGACCGGGCGTGGGTAGCCCGGCGCGTACCCCGGGTAGGCCTGGTGGGGAACCGCGTAGCCGCCCGGCGGCGGGATCACCGGCTGGGGAGCTGGCGGCGGGGTCACCGGCGGGGTCACCGGCTGGGGTGCCACCGGCGGGGGCGTCGCCGGCTCGGGGGCGGACTCGGCCGGTGGCGACGATGTGGGTCCTGTCACGGCAGACATCCTGTCACGGCTCGACCACCGACGCCGCTGCCTGTTTCGCGCTGGATCAGGGATCTCGGCCGAATCTTGGGGCATGATTCGACCGCGATCCCTGATCCAGCGCTACGGGTGAAGCGGGGTAGACCGTCGTCAGAGGTTTCCGCGCATGTCCTGCTCGCGCTCGATCGCCTCGAACAGGGCCTTGAAGTTGCCCTTGCCGAAGCCGAGCGAGCCGTGCCGTTCGATCAGCTCGAAGAACACGGTCGGGCGGTCCTGCACCGGCTTGGTGAAGATCTGCAGCAGGTAGCCGTCCTCGTCCCGGTCGACCAGGATGCGCCGGGCCTTCAGCTCCTCGATCGGAACCCGCACGACGCCGATACGCGCCCGCAGCTCCGGGTCGTCGTAGTAGGAGTCCGGCGTGGCCAGGAACTCGACCCCGGCCGCCGCCATCGCGTCCACGCTCGCCAGGATGTCGTTGGTGGCCAGCGCGATGTGCTGCGCGCCCGGGCCGCCGTAGAACTCCAGGTACTCGTCGATCTGCGACTTGCGCTTGCCGACGGCCGGCTCGTTGAGCGGGAACTTGACCTTCCGCGTACCGTTCGCGACCACCTTCGACATCAGTGCCGAGTAGTCGGTCGCGATGTCGTCGCCGATGAACTCGGCCATGTTCGTGAAGCCCATGACGCGGTGGTAGAACTCCACCCACTCGTCCATGCGGCCCAGCTCGACGTTGCCGACGATGTGGTCGACCGCCTGGAACCGGCGCTTGCCGGGGGCCACGATCGGGTCGCGCGCGATGAACCCGGGCAGGAACGGGCCGGTGTAGTTCGACCGGTCGATCAGCGTGTGACGGGTGTCGCCGTAGGTCGCGACGGCGGCGTACCGGATCGAGCCGTGCTCGTCCTCGACGGTCGTCGGCTCCGTCAGGCCGACCGCGCCGGTGCTGGTGGCGTGGGCGTACGCCGCGTCGACGTCCGGCACCTCCAGCGCGATGTCGACCACGCCGTCGCCGTGCTTGGCGTGGTGCTCGGCGCCCGGCGCGGCCGCGTGCACCGCTCCCCGGAGGACGAACCGAGCCGAGCCGCTGACCAGCACGTACTCGGCGTAGTCGCGGTAGCCCTGCTCGGGGCCGCGATAGGCGACCAGGGTCATCCCGAAGGCGGTCGAGTAATAGTGGGCGGCCTGCTTGGCGTTGCCGACGAGGAACGCGACGTGGTCGACCGCTTTGACGGGGAAGACGTCCTGCTCATCGGCGGCCTCGTGGGCGGCCGGGATGGTCTGCGTGCTCATGGGGGTAGCGTGCGTCACACCGCCCCGATGGGCAACCAGTACGGTGATCACTAGTCAAGTTGTGCAATCTGCCTGACCGAACCCGCGAGTAGGTGGTCAAGATGCCTAGTGAGGTCGACATCCTCGACGCCCGGCTGATCCGGCTCCTGCATGAGGAGCCGCGGATCGGCGTACTGGAGTGCGCCCGGCGCTTGGGGGTGGCCCGGGGCACCGTGCAGGCGCGGCTGGACCGGCTCCAGGCACGGGGAGTCATCACCGGATTCGGGCCGCAGCTCGACCCCGCCGCCCTCGGGTACGCCGTCACCGCCTTCGTCACGCTGGAGATCCGACAGAGCCGGGGACACGACGCGGTGGCTGAACATCTTGTCGCCATCCCGGAGGTCCTGGAGGTACATACGATCACCGGATCGGGCGACCTCGTCTGCCGGGTGGTGGCCCGGTCGAACGCCGATCTGCAACGGGTGATCGACGGCATCGTGGGCTACCACGCGATCGTGCGGGCCTCGACGATCATCGCGCTCGCCGAGCAGATTCCCTATCGCGTCCTGCCCTTGGTTGAGGCGGCGGCAGCAACTGGGTGATTCGCCCCAATATCACGTTGATCATGGACTCTCCCGTCGCGACACGCCGTCGAGTCAACGGTCAACTTCATGATCAACGGGGTGGGGGCGGCTACCGTGTCCGCGTGGCCAAGGGGAGGTCGACCGCTTCGGGCTGGCTCGTCGCCGGCCTCCTCGTGCTGATCATCCTGGTGAGCACCGGCGTCTGGAACCCCTTCCCCGCCATCTGGAACTGGATCAACACCTCGGCCACCCTCGCCGACCCCACCCCGAAATGGCAGGAACGCCTCGGTGGGGTGCCGGTCCACGTGCTCGACGCCGACGGCACGGTCATCGTCGAACAGCGCGAATCCGTGGAGGGCCGATCCCTGGCCACCGGCGCGCACCTCTGGCAGCAGGAGGCCGACTGGACGGCATTGGCCGGGTCGGCCGGGCGTACCGTCGTCGTCACCGGCAAACTGCTCGTCAAGGGCTACCGCGTGCTCGATCCGCGTACCGGCAACCAGCTGCGCAAGAACGACAAGGCGGCGGCGGTGTGGACGTTCGCCGACGCGATGATCGACGTCACCTGCCGGACCTCGCAGGACTGCGTACTCACCGCCCGGGAACCGGCCAGCGGCGACGAGAAGTGGCGAGCCGACCTGCCCGGCGTCGGTTTCGTGCTCTTCGCCGACAACCCGGACCTGCCCGGCCTGCGCCCGTTCGAGGTCGACCAGGCCGACGGGTCGCTGACCGGATCCGGTCGCATGCCCCGCTACCTCGGCTTCCCGATCGACGACGAGATCCATCTCGTCGACACGCGTACGGGAGAGGTCGTGAACGTGCTCAAGAACGCGAAGAACGAGCGCGTCTACCTCGCCGGCGGCCGGGTCCTCCACAGCGAGGCCAAACCGATCTCCGGCGGTTGTGAGCAGCACCTCATCGCCCGCGACCCGATCACCAACCGGGTCGTCTGGCGGCTCGACGGGTTCAACCTCGGCACCATCTCCGGCGCCGCCTGCGACCAGCGGTCCGAGCCGCGCGGCGCCGGATCCGCGCTGCTCGCCACCCGGCCCGACGGGCGCCAGGTCCTGCTCGACGCGGCCGACGGCCGCCAACTGCTCGTCGCCCCGGTAGGCGCGAAGATCATCGCAACCGACGGCGTACGCGCAGTGCTGCGCTCCAAAGACGGCAAGACGCTGACGGCGTACCAGTTGGGCGAGCCCGACGTGTTGTGGAGCCGGAAGGCCGACCCGAAGGCGAACGTCTCCGTCACGCGTACCCATGTCGTGGTCTTCGATCGGAAGCCCGACCGGATCCGCGTGCTGGCACCGGACAGCGGGCAGCCGGTCGTCGAGGCCGCGAGCGAGGCGAAGGTTTTGGCGTTGCTGCCGCAAGGGCTCCTGCTGGGCGACCACCGGGATCTCGGCCTGCTGACGTTCCCGAGCGTCCAGCCGTGAGGTGAGGCACCGCTGCCGCTGGAGGCGACCGGCGGGTAGGTACTCTCATGTTCATGAGTTCCGGGGAGTTTGGGTACGCGCCGCTGCTGCCGCTGGCGCCTGACGCGACCGAGTATCGGCTGATCACGGACGAGGGCGTGGACGTGGTCCGCGGTCCGGGCGGGCGCGACTTCCTCACCGTGGAGCCGGCGGTGCTCACCCAGCTGACCGCCGAGGCGATGCACGACATCGCGCACTTTCTGCGCCCGGCCCACCTGACTCAGCTGCGATCGATCCTGGACGACCCGAAGGCCTCCCCGAACGACCGGTTCGTCGCGCTGGACCTCCTGCGCAACGCGAACATCGCGGCCGGCGGCGTGCTGCCGATGTGCCAGGACACGGGCACCGCGATCGTCATGGGCAAGCGCGGCCGCCACGTCCTCACCGACGGCGGCGACGAACCGGCCATCGCGCGGGGCGTCTACGAGGCCTACACCAAGCTGAACCTGCGCTACTCGCAGCTCGCCCCACTGTCCATGTGGGAGGAGCGCAACACCGGCAGCAACCTGCCCGCGCAGATCGAGATCTTCGCCGAGGACCCCGACGGCCACCCGGACGCGTACAAGTTCCTCTTCATGGCCAAGGGCGGCGGCTCGGCCAATAAGTCCTACCTGTTCCAGGAGACCAAAGCGCTGCTGAACCCGACCCGGATGCTGCAGTTCCTCGAGGAGAAGCTGCGCGCCATCGGGACCAGCGCGTGCCCGCCCTACCACCTGGCCATCGTCATCGGCGGCACCAGCGCCGAGCACGCGCTCAAGACCGCCAAGCTGGCCTCGGCGAAGTACCTCGACGGGCTGCCGACCGAGGGGTCCATGCTGGCCCACGGCTTCCGTGACGTCGAGCTCGAAGCCGAGGTGCTGGAGCTGACCCGGAACTTCGGGATCGGCGCGCAGTTCGGCGGGCGCTACTTCTGCCACGACGTCCGCGTCGTCCGCCTGCCCCGGCACGGCGCCTCGTGCCCGGTCGCGATCGCCGTCTCCTGCTCGGCCGACCGCCAGGCGCTCGCGAAGATCACGCCGTCCGGCGTATGGCTGGAGCGGCTGGAGACCGACCCGGCCCGGTTCCTCCCGCACACGACGGCCGAGGACGTCTCGGCGGAGGTCGTCCACGTCGACCTCAACCAGCCGATGTCGGTGATCCGCGAGACGCTCGCGCAGTATCCGGTCAAGACGCGGCTGTCGCTGAACGGCCCGCTCGTCGTCGCCCGCGACATCGCCCACGCGAAGATCGCCGAGCGCCTCGACGCCGGTGAGCCGCTCCCGCAGTACCTGCGCGATCACGCCGTCTACTACGCCGGCCCGGCGAAAACGCCCGAGGGTTACGCCTCCGGCTCGTTCGGCCCGACGACGGCCGGCCGGATGGACTCCTACGTGGCCAAGTTCCAGGAGGCCGGCGGCTCCTACGTGATGCTGGCCAAGGGCAACCGGTCGCAGCAGGTCACCGACGCGTGCGCCAAGTTCGGCGGGTTCTACCTCGGCTCGATCGGGGGACCGGCCGCGCGCCTGGCCGCCGACTGCATCAAGCACGTCGAGGTGCTGGAGTACCCGGAACTCGGCATGGAAGCCGTGTGGAAGATCGAGGTCGAGGACTTCCCGGCGTTCATCGTCGTGGACGACAAGGGCAACGACTTCTACGCGGCCACGTCGCAGCCGGTGCTCACCATCGGCCGCCGCTGACGCCCTTGGCGGCCGGGACCGTCCAGTGGACGGCCCCGGCCTGCCGTCATTCGGCGGGTGCCACCCAGAAGGAGAGGAAGTCCGATCCGGAAGTGACGCCATCCGCCCGCCGCGTACGCACGACGACATCGTGCGAATAGGGTGAGTCGGCCGTGAAGCTGAGCGTCGACCGGCCGTCGGAACCGACCGGCAAGGTCTGCTGCGGTCCCCCGTCGATGCTGTAGACGAACTCCACCGCGTCCGGCTGGTGTGAGGTGAAAGTGAAGACGCCCGGCTGGCCGACCTTCGCCGTGCCGAACGGGTCGAAGATGTCCGACTCGACCCCGGGCGCCAGCAAGGCGGCGACGATCCAGTATTCCCGCGCGTCGGACACCTGGCCGTCGCCGCTGCGAGAGCGGACTCGCATGATGAACAATCCCGAGTTGTCCTCGCCGATCCCCGGTGGCGCCCAGTCGAGCACGCCCCATCCCATGGGGTCGGCGGCGATCGTCTGCTCCGGCCCGCCGTTGACGCTGTACACGTATTCCACGACATCGTCGGCGACCGGGGTGAAGACGAACCGGCCGGTGATCCCCGGGCCGCCCGCCTCGATGCCCTCCGGATAGTCGGGGGAGTCGACATTGGGCGCGATGGAGGCCGGGGAGAAGTAGTACGCCGTCCGCATCGAATCCACGCCGTCCGTCGTTCGGCTGTAGACCACTAGCCGGTGCGTACCCGGCGTCGCCGGCCGCAGCGTGATGTCCGCGGCCCCGTCCTGACCGGCCGTGACGGTCTGCCAAGGACCCGAGTCGTAGGAGTACAGGTACTGCGTCACGCCGCTCATCCGCGGCGCGAAGTGGAAGACGCCTTCGGTGCCGACCGGCGCGCCGACCCCGTTCTGCGGGAACTGCGTACTGGTCACGATCGGGGCCGACTGCACCGTGAGAAAGACCCGGGTGGTCGCTGAGACTTGGCCCGCAGCGCCGATTCCGTGGATCGAAAACCAGCTTCCGGTCAGCTTCGGAGTGACGCTGAGCTGCGCGGTGCCGTCCGCCGCCGCCGTCACGGTCTGCTCCGCACCATCATCCAGGCTGTACGCGTACGACGCGGTATCGGGCAGTCCAGCCCGGATCAGCAAGGTGTGCGCGTCGCCCGGCCAGGCGTCCGGCGTCGTGTCCTGAACCGACGGCGCGGAGGAGGTGATCCGGAAGGAATAGGACGCGGAATCGGAGGTGTTGCCGGCCCGGTCGACGCTCATCACGCGGATGGAGGCCGGACCCTCGCTAGTCGGCGTCCAGGTCACTGTAGCCGAACCGCCGGGGCGGTCGGCGGCGACGAAGGTGCCCGGCAGCCATTCGCCCCAGTAGAAGCCGACGACGTCGGCGACTCCGTTCGCGGTGAAGGTAAAGGTGCCGGGAACACCCACGTAGCCCTTCGCCGGGTAGTCCTGGAAATCCTCGGAGGAGATCGTGGGGGTGACGCGGGGGCGTACGGAGTCCACGGTGAAGGAGCACGGGGCGCTCCACTGCGACTCGGCGTCCCCGTCGGCGGACCTCACCGCGAAGGCATAGGACTTCCCATCCTCAATCGCGCCTGCCGGGACGGTCGTGCTCGCGTAGAAGGGGGCGCTGAGCTGCCCATAGGTCCACTCGACGCGGGCGTCCGGCTGGTCGATGGGCCAGAGCGCGAAGGTCGCGGTGAGGGGCTCCGCATCCCCGGGTGGCGCGCTGTCGGGGTCGGCGAGCAGGGCACGCAGGTTCGGCCGCAGGTCGGAAACCCACAGCGGATCGCCCGAGGCACAGCTCTTCGCGTCGACGCTCAGCTCGGTCGGTGCGTCCGGCGTGGCGTTCGCGGTCATCGAGACGTGCAGCGGAGCGACACGCCGACCGAGGTGCGGGTTGCCCTCGCGGTCCGCCGGGATGCGCAGCTCGAGGGTCACGCTCTCCCGGCCCTCGCCCAGCGCACGCTGGAAGACGCCGGTCAGCAGCGCCTCGGAGTAATGCGCGGGACACGCCGGCGACGGGACGGGATCGTCCAGCCGCTCCACCTCGGCGGGCGGATTCCGCCAGTCGGTCGCGGACGACACGGGATCGGTCCGCCAGAGTTCCCAGTCGCGGGCGGTGCCGCAATCGTTGACCGCGATCTCGTCGACCACGCCCATGGCCCGCAGGATCTGCTTGCCGGCGTACGGCCGCAGATCGAAGGTGAAGTAGGCCCGGGACATGTGGTGCTTGCCCGCGGCGTCGAGCCAGGTGCCGACCGGCAGCCCGCCGGCCTCGCCGACGTGTAGGGCGTCGGCGTCGCGTGAGTCCGTGTACGCCCAGCTGGACGCGGCGACCCAGCTCGTGTAGCTCGCCTGGGCGGCTTGTGGTGCGGCCATCGCGATGCCGCAGCCGACGAGGAGCGCCATGGCTCCGCCGAGCACGCGGCGGCCTCCCCCGTGTCGTCGTCTGATCACAAATCCTCCACAATGGATAGAGACTGCTCACCAGCCTCGATCCGGAGCATAGGAGAGACGTTCAGCCGTCGCTGACCCGATTGTGAGCGCTCAGCGGAGCGCCTCGGCGATCGCGGCCGCGGCGACGCGGAGCGGTTCGCGTACGGCATCGGGGTTCAGCTCGCCGAGCGAGACGACGCCGACGCTGGCCGAGATGCCCTCGACGCCGAGCACCGGGGCGGCCAGCCCGTACGCGCCCGGCTGCAACTCGCCCGCCGATCGGCTCAGCTCGCCGGTGAGGATGGCCTTCCCGGCCGCGCCCCGATCCAGGGGATGCCGGGAACCCACCCGGTACGCCACATGGAACATCGTGGAGCTGGGTTCCACGACGGCGACGGCCACTGCTTCGGCTCCGTCGGCCAGGGTGAGATGCGCCGTCGCGCCGACCTGCTCGGCGAGCGTACGCAGGGCCGGGAGCGCGGCGTCGGCCAGCAACGGCTGAGCTCGGCGGGCCAGGTGGATCAGGCCGATGCCGGGGAGCAGCCGACCGGCGGAGTCTCGGCGCACCATGCTGTGTTCGCCCAGCGTGGCGGCGAGGCGGTAGACGACCGCACGCCCGACGTTCAGCCGGTTGGCCGCCTCGGTGACGGTGACGCCGGCCGGGCTGTCGGCGACCAGCGTGAGCAGGCGCAGCCCGCGATCGAGCGTCTGAGCGGTGTCCATGGCGCACAGAGTACGTTGGTCCAATGATCACGACGGTGGCGTTCGACGCCGACCACACGCTGGTCGACCTGTTGCCGGCCGTGCTGGCCGGACTGGCCGCGGTGTCGGCGGAGACCGGCGTCCCGGTGGAGGTGTTGCGGGCCGACGCGTCCGCGCACTGGGCGGCGACGCCGGAGCTGCCGGCGCGCGACATCCGGATCGCCGCGATGCGCCAGTCGCTGACCCGTCACGGTCTCCAGGCGCGTCTGGACGACATGGTGGCGCTGTTCTTCGACGTCCGGTACGCCAACAGCCGCCCCTACCCGGGTGTGGTCGAGATGCTGGCCAAGCTGCGCAGCGACTTCCAGCTCGGGTACGCCACGAACGCCAACAGCCGCACGGAGCTGGTCGGCCTGGGCGGTTTGTTCTCGTTCGAGATCTACGCCTTGCAGAACGGGGTGCCCAAGAAGCCCGCCGCCGAGTTCTTCCACGCGGTCCTCGCGGCGGCGAAGGCGGACCCGGCCGAGGTCGTCTACGTCGGCGACACGTACGCCCACGACGTCGCCGGGGCGGCCGCGGTCGGCCTGCGGACGGTGTGGCTCAACCGCGCCGGCGATCCGGTGCCCGGCGAGATCGTGCCCGACGCCGTCGTCGCGTCGCTCGACGAGCTTCCGGCGCTGCTTTCCCGCTGGAACGCGGCCTGATCAATCGACATACCCGGTCCCGCCGTCGCTGGGCGCTTTGACTATCCTTGACGGGTGACGCTGAGACTTTTCGACACCGCGACCCGGTCGGTGCGCGACTTCACGCCGCGCGTACCCGGCAAGGTTTCGATGTATGTCTGTGGTCTCACCGTGCAGTCGCCGCCGCACATCGGGCACCTTCGCTCCGGCGTGAACAACGACGTGCTGCGCCGCTGGCTGATCCACCACGGGCTCGCGGTCACCTACGTCCGCAACATCACCGACATCGACGACAAGGTGCTGGCCAAGGCGGTCGAGCAGGACCTGCCGTTCTGGTCCATCGCGTACGCGAACGAGGTGCGGCTCGAAGCGGCGTACCGGGCGTTGAACGTCGCGGCGCCGACCTATGAGCCCCGGGCCACCGGCCACATCCCGGAGATGATCGAGCTCATCCAGATCCTGATCGAGCGCGGTCACGCGTACGCGGCCGAGGACGGTTCCGGCGACGTCTACTTCGACGTCAAGACGTACCCCGAGTACGGCGCGCTCTCCGGCCAGCGGGTCGACGAGATGCTGCCGGCCGGGGACGCCCCCGACCGCGCCAAGCGGGACCCCCGGGACTTCGCCCTCTGGAAGGGCGTCAAACCGGGCGAGCCGGAGAACGCGTACTGGCCGTCGCCGTGGGGCCGCGGCCGGCCGGGCTGGCACATCGAGTGCTCGGCGATGACGTGGCGCTATCTCGGCGCCGAGTTCGACATCCATGGCGGTGGCCTGGACATCTCCTTCCCGCACCACGAGAACGAGATCGCCCAGTCGCGGTCGGCCGGGTTGCCGTTCGCCCGCTACTGGGTCCACAACGCCATGCTCAATCTGGGCGGCAGCAAGATGGCCAAGTCCGTCGGCAACGTGCTCGACGTCGAGGCGATCAAGAAGCTCGGCGCACGCCCGATCGAGCTGCGCTACTACCTCAGCTCGGCCCACTACCGGTCGATCATCGAGTACTCCGAGGAGTCGCTGCGCGAGGCGGCCACGGGCTTCCAGCGGATCGAGGGCTTCCTCCAGCGGGCGACCGAGGTCGTGGGCGACGTCGAACCGTCGGTGTTGTGCGCCGAGTTCGTCGAGGCGATGGACGACGACCTGAACACGTCGGCCGCGTTCGCCGCCATTCACGACGTCGTGCGCGAGGGCAACACCGCGCTGGCGGCCGGTGAGACGAAGACGGCGGCCGGCGCGCTGGCGAGTGTCCGGGCGATGCTCGGTGTGCTCGGACTCGATCCGCTCGACCCCGCTTGGGCGCAGGGCGACTCGGCTGCGGGCGGCTTGCGCTCCACTGTGGATGCGCTCGTCGCGCTCGCCCTCCAGCAGCGGGCCGCCGCCCGCGAACGCAAGGACTGGGCCGCCGCGGACGCGGTCCGCGACCAGCTCAAGCAGGCCGGCGTCCTCGTCGAGGACACCCCGCACGGCCCGCGATGGACGATCGGAAGTGACACGTAATGCCCGGCAACTCCCAGCGCCGCAACGCGCGTACCACCTCGAAGAAGGGCGCGCCGGGCGGGTCGGGCGGCAAGGGCCGCGACACCCTCAAGGGGCGCGGCAAGACGCTGCCCGCGGACGAGCGGCCGTGGCACAAGGGCTACTCGGGGACCGAGAAGCTGCCGAGCAAGACGGCCTGGAAACAGGACAAGGAACGCAAGGCGGCGGCGGCCGAGGGCCGCGTGCCCAAGATCGGCAAGCCCGGCACCAAGGACACCACCTGGGGCAAGGGCGGCACCGGCAAGGGCGCCCCGACCAAGCGCACGGCCAGCCGGACTCCGGTCTCGCGCGGCCCGAAGGTGGCGCCCGGCCGCCGCTCGGCGACCCCCAAGGACGCCCCTGAACTGCTCGTCGGGCGCAATCCGGTGGTCGAGGCGCTGCGCGCGCACGTCCCGGCCACCGCGCTCTACGTCGCCCTCGGCATCGACATCGACGAGCGGGTTAACGAGGCGGTACGCACAGCGGGCGATCGTGGCATCCCGCTGCTGGAGGTCAGCCGGGCGGAGTTGGACCGGCTGACCGGAGGAGTGCTGCACCAGGGCATCGGACTCCAGGTGCCGCCGTTCGCGTACGAACCCTTCGAGGACCTGCTGAACGCGGCGCTGGAGCAGCCCACGGCCCCGCTGCTCGTGGCGCTGGACGGGGTGACCGACCCGCGCAACCTGGGGGCGGTCATCCGATCCGCGGCCGCTTTCGGAGCGCATGGGGTGTTCGTGCCGGAACGCCGGGCTTCCGGCATCACCGCGACCGCTTGGCGCACCAGCGCGGGTGCGGCGGCCCGGGTGCCGGTGTCGCAGGTGACCAACCTGACCCGGGCGCTCAAGCAGGCCCAGCAGGAGGGGTTCACGGTCGTCGGACTGGACGCCGACGGCGAAACCGCCCTGTACGACCTGGAGGCGGCGGTCGGTCCGCTGGTGATCGTGGTCGGTTCCGAGGGGCGCGGGCTGTCCCGCCTCGTGGGAGCCACGTGTGACCTGCGGGTGAGCATCCCGATGGCGTCCACGGTCGAGTCGCTGAACGCTTCGGTGGCCGCTGCGGTCACGCTGGCCGAGGTCGCCCGGCGTCGCGCTGAATAGTCCGATTCATCCGGGGGTAATAGCGCTCCCGTGACAGATCTCAGGCATCGGCCGCACACCGAGGAGTCCACGGCCGACCTGGTACGCCAGGCGACCGAGCAGATCAGCACGCTGGTCCGGCAGGAGATGCAGCTTGCCCGGACCGAGCTGGCGGAGAAGGGCAAACGGGTCGGCTTGGGGGTCGGGCTGTTCGCCGGCTCCGGAGTGGCCGTGTTCTACGCCGTCGGCGCCCTGCTCGTCGCGGCGGGGCTCGCGCTCGCCCTGGTCATGCCCGGCTGGCTCGCCGCTCTGATCGTCGGAGTGGTGCTGCTGATCATCGCCGGGGTGGAGGCCCTCCTGGGCCGGGGCCAGGTCAAGCGCGGTACGCCGCTGACCCCGAACCGGACAGTCGACAGCGTACGGGCCGATCTGTCCGAGGTGAACGAGGCCTTCGGCGAGAGGAACTCCCGATGACCACGCACAACGGCCAGCCACAACCGATGAGTGTCGCGGAGCTGAGCGGCGAGATCGCGCAGACGCGGCAGGCGCTGGGCGAGACCGTCCGGGCGCTGGCGGCCAAGGCCGACGTCAAGAGCCGGGCCGAGGAGTTCGTCCAGGACACCCGGGACCGGGCGGCCGTCTCGGTCCGGGAGCACCGGACGCAGCTGGCCGCGATCGGCATCGGTCTCCTGGCCGTTGTCGGCGCTGTCTTGATCTGGCGTAACCGTGAGGCGGTGAACTCGTGATGGTGATCCCCGACCCAGTCTCCCCGACGCGACCCGAACCGTTGCCCGACCCGTTCCCGGTGCCGGACCCGGCCCCGCTGCCCAAGCCGGAGCCGGAGCCCGAGCCGCCGGCCCCGGAGCCGCAGCCCGGCCCGCTGCCCGGTCTGGACCGGCTACCGGGGCTGCACTAGTAGTACTCGCCCAGCGGAACGTCGCACCACTGTCCACCGATGCGGCGCAGGACGAGGTCGTGCTCGTAGTCGGGAGTCGGCTTACCCCGCTCGATCTCGTCCGCGTAGACCTCGGAGTCGTCCTTCGGGATGTAGCCGAGCGCCTCGCCCTCGGCCAGGGACATGAACCGCCGGGTGTTCCGGCTGATCCCCCACAGGTAGCGAAGTCCCGGCGACTCCACCGCGAGGCAGGCCTCGAACATGCTGGTGGCGTCGTCAGGGGACAGCCACAGCGCGAGCGACCGCACGTCGATCGGCTGCGGCATGCACATCCCGATCCGGGGACAGAGCACGTCGATGCCGTAGCGGTCGGCGTACAGGCTGGCCATGGCTTCGCCGGCGACCTTGCTCCAGCCGTAGAGGGTGTCCGGGCGGCCCGGGGCGTCGGCGGGGAACCCCTCCGGCGGAGCGTCGACGCGGTCGAGGAATCCGGCCGCGTGGTTGGAGGACGCGAAGATCACCCGGCCTACGCCGGCCCGCCGGACGGCCTCGAAGAGGCAGTAGGTGCCGTGCGCGTTGTTCTCCAGCACGTCGGCGAAGTGGGACTCGCGGCTCTGCCCGCCGAGGTGGATGACGGCGTCGGCCCCGGCGACCAGGGATTCCAGTGCGGACAGATCCGTGACCGTGCCGGTGAAGACCTCGGCGTCCTCGTCGGGGGCGGCGGGCTCGGGCGGGACGATGTCGACGAGGCGGAGCGTCCGCCCGGGGCGGGCCAGCCGCCGGCGGAGGAGGCGGCCGACCTTTCCGGCCGCGCCGGTGATCACGACGGTCTGCGACATGCCGCCCAGCATAGGCCACGTACGTCTTGCTGAACAGCATCCACGTATGTGGACGCGGATGCTTGATCATTGCGTCAGCCATGCTGTGGGAGCGGGCATTTCGCCGCGCGAAACAGCATGGCTGACGCAATGATCAGGAAACTAGAGGCGGGCGCCCGCGAACAGTGGGACCAGCCAGGCCACGGCCGGTGCGGGCAACACCGGTCCGGACCGCAGGCTGGGCGTCCAGCCCGCGTCCGAGCCCAGGTCCGGGTCATGAGCCGAGTTGTACGCGTCGAGCAGGCTCACCGGTTTCGGCGCTGCGTCGCCGACACGCAGCCACGTGCCGCGCTCGGTGAGGGCAGTGCCACCCCAGTCGTGGACGACCTCGGCCGGGTCGACCCCGTCGGCCAGGCTGACGTAGTTGTTCTCGGCGTACAGCGCGGACTGGAAGCCGACGCCCCAGGCGTACTGGAACTCGTCGCCGCCGAGCCGGTAGGCGTTGTTGTAGAGGTCGACCTGCCCGAACCGGACGCGTGGCAGGCGCTGGTAGGTGCCCTCGAAGTAGTTGTGGTGCAGGGTCACCTTCAGCCGGCCGGGGTCGCCGCCGGACGGGTTGTCGGTGGAGCCGATCAGCATCACCTTGTCGTGCCCGGTGACCGCGCTGTAGGAGACGGTCACGAGGTTCGAGGTGTGCGTGATGTCCATCGCCCCGTCGTGGACCTGGTACGGCCGTCCGAAGTAGATCGGCTGGGTCGAGTCCGGGTTGCCGGCGTCGGAGAACGAGTTGTGGTCGAGCCAGACGTGCTGGCTGCGCCGCACCGAGACGTTGTCGAACTGGGAGTTCCAGTTGCCGGTCGCGCCGTCCGTGGGTGACCAGGCCGGGAAGCAGTCGTGCGAGTCGGCGAAGGTCAGGTTCCGCACGATGACGTTGTCGGCCGTGTCGATCATCAGGGTCAGCTCGTCGAACCGGGCGCCCCGCAGGCCGACGATGGTCGTGTTCGGCCCGACGTTGATCTGCGTCTGCGCGGTCTGGTTGGCCACCGAGCGGACTCGGGCCTCCTCGAGAGCGCCGGTCGGTTTCGTGCGGCCCCACGTCTCCGGGGCGTACGCCGTCAGGTAGTCGCTCAGCGAGTAACCGGGATCGGCCAGGTCGGCACAGGTGAGCCGGGTGCCGTCGGCCCGCTCGAAGCCGTTGACCGCGCCCCGGACGAAGATGAGTTTCGGCGTGGCGTTCGTCCGGTTGGTCGCGTTGTCCCCGCCGAGGGCGGCGACCAGCTCCGCCCGGTCGTCCACGACGAAGACGTGGTCGGCGTCGGCCGCGGAGCCGCCGGTCGTCCCGGTCCCCTCGGCGGCCCAGCCGTCACCGGTGGGCAGAGTCGCCCGGCCGAGGGCGATTGCCCAGGGGGTCAGCCCGTCCCGTGACCCGCCCGAGGCGGCGGCGGGGGCGGCCGCGCCGGTCGCCAGCAGCGCCACCGCGGCCACCACGGCGGTGGATCGAAGAGTTCTCATGCGCTCGACTGTGCGCTGTGCCGCCATAACAGTCAATACCATCAATTTGCAGATGTTTTGCGGCTATTTCTGGGCAAAGTCGGTTGACCCGGTGCGGAAATCACCGAGTATTGTCCAGTTTGGAGGCATTCGGCGCGGCCGCGTCATTCGCCTTGTTGCAGTGGGGTTTCCGTCGGCAGGTCACTGACTTCGGAGAACAACGCGAGACGGCGCGCCGCTGTGCGTACCAGCTGATCTATGCCGGGAATGACCACCTGGCGGGACGGGCCCTCGTGGCGTTCGATGAGCCGAGCCGGGTCGAGGGGCCGCGGCGCCGGCGCCACCTGGATGTGCTCGAGGACCGCGGTGAACGGGGCCGTGACCGAGAGCGGCGCGATCAGCTCGTCGCGCTGGTCCAGGAGATTGAGGAGCAGGTCGGCGCGGCCGGTGGTCGTCCAGTCCGGAGTGGACAGGCGCAGCCGGTCCGACGGGTATTCCAGCTCCGCTTCCCCCGCCGTGCCCTGGACCAGGACCGAACCGCGCAGGAAGTCCTCGGCGCACAACGTGACGGCGACGACGACCGGCGGCCCGTCGACCGGGCGGATACGCAGGCAGGCGGTGTCGTCGACCTCGATCGGCCGGGCTCGGTAACGCTCGACCTCGATCGACGCGATCCGGACCGGCTCGGGCAGGAGAGCCAGACACTGCATCGTCGCGTGGGCGAACGGGTTGGCCAGCGCGCCGTCGAGCGACGGACGGCCGTCGACCAAGCGCTTGCCCGCCCAGGGCGACCGGCTCCAGTACGCGTCGTCACGCTGCCAGGCGCCGAAGGCCGAAATGCCGGTGATCTCGCCGAGAGCGCCGCTCGCGATCGCCGCCCGCAGCTCCGCCAAGCCGACCGACCCGAGGGCCTGAAAGCCGACCTGGCAGACCTGTCCGGTCTCGGCGAGCGCCGCCTGCAGGACGTCGTGATCGGCGAGCGAGAGCATGGGCGGCTTCTCGAGGAGGATGTCCGCCCCGGCCCGTACGCACTCCAGCGCGATCGGCAGATGCGTGTGCGGCGGAGTGCAGATGACGACGACCTCCGGACGGGTCTCGGCGAGCATCACCCGATGATCCCGATAGACCGGAACCTCGCCGGGCTCGTCGACCTCGGTGACGTCGCAGTACGCCGCGACCTCGAGCCGGCCCGCCTCGCTCAGCTCGACGAGCTTACGGCGGTGATTGCGGCCGTGGCCGTTCGCGCCGATCAGCGCGACCCGCTTCCGCTTGTCCGTGATCATTGCGCCACCCGCGTGGACTCCGCGTGATCATTGCGCCACCCGCCGGGGAGGCGCTTGCGCCGAGCCGCCAGGAGTGCATTCAGCTGTTTCGCGCGGCGAAATGCCCGAG
>JABFYB010000792.1 GCA_013361475.1 Hamadaea sp. | reverse complement strand
ATCGCGGCGGGCATCGGATGTCGGGGGAGGCGTCAGATGTCGACGCCGAACCTTCGCAAGATGGCGCCACCGGCGAGCCACGCTCCGGCGCCGAACGAGATGATGATGAAGAGCGTGGAGAGCACCAGCGTCTCGACCTTGCCGCCGACCTCGACGGAGATGGAGTTCGGCACGCCGATCATGCGCCAGAGCCGGATCTTCTTGAAGCCGGTCGGGATGGGCCACAGGATCGGCACTCCGGCGCTGGTGACGATGTCGCCCATGAGGTGGACGAAACAGCCGACGCCGACGGCGAACCCGATGAGCGGATAGCCTCGGCCCGAGTCGAGGTTCTCGAAGGTGTACCAGGAGGCGGCCGCCGCGACGGCGGTGGTGATGACCCAGCCGGCCCGCTTGGCCCAGTGCTCGAAGACGCCGCGCAGCGCCAGACCGATCATGAAGAACAGGATCGGCAGCACCGCCCACTTGCCGAAGCGCTGGCACAGGAAGCTCGCGCCCCAGCCCATCAGCACGACGAACGGCAGGGTGTGGGTGAAGGTGCGGTGACCGTAGTCGCGCTTCGGGTCGTGGCTCAGCCGGGTCGCGGTGTAGATGCCGAGGGAGAGCTTCTCGATGACCTCGGAGATGAACATCGAGACCGGGCCGAACGTGTGCGCCACCGTCGCGCCGCCCTGGTTGGTCGTCACCTTGCCGGAGAGGTCGAGGTCGGGCAGGAGCGCGCCACCGGCGCACATCGCGGTGCCGAGGGCCAGATAGAGCGGCGACTGGTGTGGATAGTCGAAGACCTGCTCCATCACCACGGATCCGGCGAGCCAGGTCGCGGCACCGGAAAGCGCGTGCGAACGCCCCATCATGGTGGCTGATTCCTCCCCATTGGATGACCCCGCGATCACGGGTCGCGCACACTTTGCCAGAACACTTGTCCCAACGCAATCAGCCGGACCTCCACCGTGGAGGTCCGGCTGACGACAATTGATTTCTAGTGCACGGGCTCGACGGCCAGCAGATCGGCGATCAGCGACGTGAGAATGCCCGGCCCGTCCTCGGTCAGCACCGATTCGGGGTGGAACTGCACTCCGGCGTACCGGGGGGCGCGGAGGGCGTGGACGAATCCGTCCGGCCCGGCGGCCAGCTCGACTCCATCCACATCGGAGGCAATCGCGGTGAACGTCGAGTAGTAGCCGACTCGGCGTAGCGTGCCGAACAGGTCGGCGTCGACCGGCAGGCCCTGCGCCGGCACCTCGCGCCGGTGCAGGGTCAACCCCAGCTCCTGGGCCAGCACCTGGTGCCCGAGGCACACGGCGAGCAGCGGCTTGCGGTCCGCGAGCCGCCGCCGGATCACCCGGCGCAGCGCGGCCGCGTTGGCCAGCGCCGGGTCCATCGGATCGCCCGGCCCGGGACCGGCCACGACCAGGTCCGCGTCGACACTCTCCGGCACCGACTTGTACGCCTGAAGCGAGACCGTCATCCCCAGTGAGCGGAGCATGTGGGCGAGCATCCCGGTGAAGGTGTCCTCGGCGTCCACGATGACGCAGGTACGCCCCTCGAACGGGCGCGCGAACGTCACCTGGGTCCGGTCAGCCAGCCAGAACGGCGAGAGCCGGTCGTTGCGGGCGGCCAGCGTACGGATCACCTCGGGATCGTCGGCGAACCGGGCCGGAGCGCCGGCTGGAGCCGCCGGCGCGGGCACGAGCCCCAGCGCCGCCAGTACGCCGGCCGCCTTGGCGTGCGTCTCGGCCACCTCGCCGTCCGGCGTGGAATCGCGTACCAGCGTGGCGCCCACCGGAACCCGGACGAGCCCGCCGCCGATCCGCGCGGTCCGGATGAGGATCGTGGAGTCGAGCCGTGGTGCGCCGGTGTCGTCGTGGTCGAGCAGGGCGACCACGCCGCCGTAGTAGCCGCGGCCGCGCTGCTCGTGGCGGGCGATGACCCGGCAGGCGTTCTCGATGGGGCTGCCGGTGACAGTCGGCGCGAACATGGTCTCCCGCAGGACGTCCCGGACGTCGAGGGAGCCCCGCCCGGCGAGCAGGTACTCCGTGTGGGCCAGGTGCGCCATCTCCTTGAGGTACGGGCCGACGACCTGACCGCCGCCGTCCGCGACGACCGCCATCATCTTGAGTTCCTCGTCGAGCACCATCGCCAGCTCGTTGACCTCCTTGCGGTCGGCGAGAAAGCGGAGCAGACCGGCACGGTCGGGGCCGCTCGCCGGATGACGATAGGTCCCGGAGATGGGATTCATCATGACCAGACCGGCTTCGCTGGAGACGTGCCGTTCGGGGCTGGCTCCGACGAAGAACTCCGTGCCGGTGAACACCAGGAACGTCCAGTACGCCCCGGTCTCCCGGCGCAGCAGCCGCCGCAGGCAGGCCAACGCCGTACGCCGGTCGTCGGCGACCTTCGCGAGCCGGGTGCGGTGGATGACGAAGTTGGACCCCTCGCCCCGGCCGATCTCCTCGGCGAGTACGCGGCCGACGATCTCGGCGTACTCGTCGTCGGCGATGTCGAACCCGAGGTCGTCGACGATTCCGAGGTCGTCGGGCAGTGCCGCCAGCACGTCGGGCAGCGCGGCGCGGCGGCGTTCGGTGGCGACGAGGCACAGCAGCGGTTCGCCGTCGTCCAGGGCGGCGAAGCCTCGTTCGGCGATCTGCCGATGAGGGAGGAGGGCGAGGGTGGGCGTACCGGGGTCGAGCGGGATCAGACCGGTGGACGGCGCGGTGTCGATCCGTCCGATGAGGACTTCGACATGGTCGGCGCCTTCGCGGCGGAGCAGGGCGTACGGACGGGTGCCGTGGAGCACGTCGGCCAGGTCGGGCAGGTGGGTCATGGCGGTTCTCCCAGGCTTTCAGGGCCGCCCGGTCCGGCGTCCGCCCCCCGGAAACACCGACGGCCGCCTCACCGAGGCGGCCGCATCGTGGATGCGCGAGCTTCAGGCCGCCGGATTGGCGGGCCACCAGCTCTGTCGCGCGAACATACGGAAAAGCTAGCAGAAAGATGATCGAGACCGCGACA
This sequence comes from Hamadaea sp., assembly GCA_013361475.1. Classification (GTDB taxonomy): domain Bacteria; phylum Actinomycetota; class Actinomycetes; order Mycobacteriales; family Micromonosporaceae; genus Hamadaea. The sequence continues at coordinate 2,155 of JABFYB010000792.1, read as the reverse complement.
TCTTCTGACGGTTTATGTCAGATGGTTGGCTGAGCGTCGGCTTTTCGGCCGAGCAGGGTTACCATACCGGCATCCTGCGGCCCGGGGGCGGCTCTCGCGGGGAGGGCGCCGGCCGGCCGGAGGGCGCCCATGCGCAGACACGACAACCGGAGGGGCGGCGGTCATGTTGGGGAGGTTGCGCAGCAGGCGATTCGACGCGCCCGCATCCGATGAGGACAGCGGCGGCGCGGTCAGCCGGGGGCACGTGAACGACATCGTCGTCAACCTCGCGCGGCGCAGTCAATCGCTGGTGGAACGACAGCTCAAGGTGGTCGAGGAACTCGAACGCGACGAACGCGACCCCGAGCGCCTGGCGGCGCTGTTCCGGCTGGAACGGCTGACCGCCCGGATGCGGCGGACGAACGAGAACCTGCTCGTCCTCGCGGGCGGCTCGGCCCGGCGGCGCGGCCGGGAACCGGTGCCGTTGGCGGCGCTGGTGCTCGCCGCGGTCTCGGAGAACGAGCAATACCAGCGTGTGCGGGCGGAGGTCGAGGACGGCGTACAGGTGTCGGGAGTGGTGGCCGCCGATCTGGTCCACCTGCTCGCGGAGCTGCTGGAGAACGCGGTCGGCTACTCGCCGCCGAGCAGCGTCGTGCGCGTGACGGGGGAGCGGGTCGCGCGGGGGGCCCGCGTGACCGTCACCGATCAGGGCATCGGCATGCGTGGCGAGGTCCAGCGCGAGCTGAACGCGTTGCTCGCCGATCCGCCCGAGGTCGACGCCTCGGTCACCGAACGCATGGGGCTGGTCGTCGTCGGCCACCTCGCCGCACGGCACGATCTGCGAGTGACCCTCGCGGAGGCGGCCGGGGGCGTCCGGGCCACCGTCGAGCTGCCGGAGGCCGTCCTGGAACCCCGCAAACGCGATGTGACGGCCGCCGTCCGGCTCACCCCGGGCGAGCCGTTCGACGCCGAATCGACCATGCGCCTGCCCGCGGGCGAGCCGGTCGAGGAACACACCATCCTGCTGCCGTCCCGGGTGCCGATGGCGAGCCTGCCGCCGTCGACCGGTCCGGAGCCCGTGACGCAGCCGGTAGCGGCCGACCCCGCGACCGAACGGGTGCTCACCCGGCTCTACGACGGCCTGCGCGACACCGACTGATCGATCGGAGCACTTCATGGTGGTCGACACGTTGAGCCCGTCGGCCCAGCGGCTGCATTGGCTCATCAGCGGATTCGTGGACCGCACCGCCGGTGTGGCCCACGCCGCCGTGGTCTCGGCCGACGGGCTTCCGCTGGTCGCCGCGCAGTCGCTGGCCCACGATCGCGCCCTGGAGCTGGCCGCGATCACGGCAGGGCTGCACAGCATCGCGCGGGGGGCGGCGGAGCTCACCCTCTCGTGCGCGGTGTCCCAGACGGTCGTGGAGATGGACCGGGGCTACCTGCTCATCATGTCCGTCAGCGAATCGGCCGTCCTGGTGGTGCTCGCCGTGCGAGCCGCCGACCTCGGGGTCATCGGCTTCGAGATGGTCCGGCTGGTCAAAGCGGCCGGCGACATGCTCACCCCCCAGTTGCGGGAGGAGCTGGGCGCCACCTGGTGAACCGGGTCAGCCGGCTCGGAACGGGGTGACCTTGTCGACGTCGTCGACGGCCGCCCGCAACGCGGTCGCCCGAGCCGGGGTGATCTCGCCGGTCTTCTCACCGAGGGTCACCCGGTTGCGGAAAGCCTGCAGCTTGCCCTTGATCGGCCGGCCCAGCTGCGCGTCGATCATCAGGTCGCCGACCTGGGCGTCCAGCTTCTGTGCTAGATCCGCGGTGATCTCGCCGAGCGAACGGCCGGCCGTGACGCTGTCCCGTAGCGCGCCCAGGGCCGTCTTGATCGCGGCGGGATCGGCCGACGGCGAGCCGCTCGGGCTCGCGCTCGGCGAAGTGCTCTGCCCGGGAGCGGTAGTGCCGGGCATCGTCGGCGACGCCGAACCGGTCGGACGCGGGGACTGGTTGCCCTCGGCGACCGTGTGAGCGCTGCTGTGCCGCGTCGACTCGGGCATCGCGTTGGCCGATCCGCTCGGCTCGTTCCCGGCGGGCAGCAGCGACGGCAGCGCCCCCGCGGTTACGCCGCCGACTCCGGCCGCGACGACCGCGCCGGCGAGCCCGACGGCGGCCAGACCGTCGCGGCGGC
>JABFYB010000291.1 GCA_013361475.1 Hamadaea sp. | reverse complement strand
CACCGAGCACAACAGTCCCTGTGCGACTACAGACCCGTCGGATGGCTCGACAACCACTCGCTGTGCGCCGCCTCGGCACCAACAGGAGCGGCCGTAGGGGCGTGAAGAAGAATCTGAGGTTTCGCCAAGTAGAGATGTGATGCGACGACCAACCACAACAGCCACGTGACCCCGCGAAGCGTTCCTGCAGGGAGGAGGGGAGAAATTCGTATGAGCGCGTTACAGGATGTGAGCGATCTTCCGAGAGAAACTGAGGACGCGAACCTGCTCAAGGAGTCCCTCCGCATCCCCGAGCGGTTCGAGGCGCTCTACGACCGCTATTTCGCGGAGATCCATCGATATGTCGCCGGACGGTTGGGCACGCAGACCGCCGACGACCTGACCGCGGAGATCTTCCTGGCGGCATTCCACGGCCGCGCACGCTTCGACGCGCACCGGGGCGTCGTCCGCGGCTGGCTGTACGGCATCGCCACCAACGTCGTCGCGCAGCACCGCAGAAGCGAGTCGCGCCAGTTGCAGACCTTGCGTCGTACGGCGGCGGAGGACGCGGTCGACGCGGTCGACGCCGGGCACGAGGATCTGGTCGCTCGCCGTCTGACGGCCGCAGGCGTGCAGGAGCAGCTCGCGTCCGCCCTGGGCGCGATCCCAGATGCCGACCGCGACGTGCTGGTGCTCCTCGCGCTGGCGGAGCTCAGTTACGAGGAGATCGCGCAGGCCCTCGACATACCTCCAGGAACCGTCGGATCCCGGCTCAACCGGGCCCGCAAGAAGCTGCGAGCCGCCCTCGGCGGCGTCAATCCCATGTTCGGAGGAGCAGATGGATGACCTGACCGCGATCCGGGAGTTGCTCTCGGCACCGCCAGTCTCCCCCGAGGTGGTGGCGGACGGCCGGACCCGGCTCGCCACCGCCTTCGCCAGTACGCCGAAGCCGGCCAACCTGAGCAGCCTTGAGACAACCGAAGAAACCCCTGTCCACCAGTACAGACGCCGGGCGACGCGGACGGCCCGATGGACCGCTCTGGGAGTCGGACTGCTCGGCGCCGCGGCGGCCGTGACCCTTGTGGTCACGTCGGAAACCTCGGCAGGAGCGCCGGGTACGCCTTCCGCCGCTCAGGCGCCGTCCGTAGAGCCCATCAAGAAGCTGTCGGCCCAGCAGGTCCTCCTGGCGGCCGCGACCTCGGCCGCGAAGACCCCTGCGGACGGCGCGTACTGGGTCCGCAGCAGCCTTACCGGCAAGCAGCGAGTCGAACCTGGCGGCAAGTACACCCTTGAGATGACTACCTTGGTGGAGGCGTGGGTCTCTCAAGTACCCGGCAAGCCCACCTGGTTCATCAACCAGAACCTGGGGATCAAACCGGCGACACCGCAGGACGAGGAGGCGTGGCGGGCGGCCGGCTCTCCGCACAGCTGGACCTACCCGGGCACAACCGTCACCACGCGCGGCAAGTCCTTCAAGACGCCGAGCGTGACGCTGCAGAGCAAGCCGGGCGAACCCGTGACCACTCGGTTGGACGGCGACAAATCCGACTCGTCGGTGGGCAAGCCCATGACGCGGGCCGCGCTGAGCGAACTGCCGACGACCCCCGACGGCCTGAGGGACTACCTGAAGACGGTCATCGCCAAGCAGTGGGGCGCGGAACCCGTGGACGTGAACGCCGAGCTCTACCAGGCCGGCGTGCACATCATCATGGATCTTCCCGCTCCTCCCGATGTGCGGGCCGCGGCGTTTCGCATGCTCGCCTCGCTGCCCGGTGTGAAGGCTGAGGGCGAGGTCACTGACCCGCTGGGCCGCACCGGCCAGGCCGTCAGCCTCCCGCATAGCGAGGGAGAGGGCCGGCTCATCATGAACACGGCCACGGGGGAGCCGCTCGCGTTCGTGACGACCGTCAAGGAAGACCGGGTCTTCGTGGCGATCAAGAAAGCCCGCTGGACCGACGACAAGCCTGACCTGTCCGCCAGCCGACGCGGCTCGGACGACCCGCCCGCCTAACGCCGCAGACTGCTTTGCCCGCGTCTTGGGGGCGACGCGGGCAAGGCAGTCACCCGATCGGCGATGGGCGATAGGTACGAGCACGAGAGATACCACTATTAGTAAGATTTGTTGACTGGGCTCGCCTGAGCGACGCCGAGTCCAAGGGGCCCAGGAGCGTCGCGAAGACCACGGCCATGGCGGCCGGGATGCAGCCATGATGTCGGAGTCCGGGGGTCGGCGATCAGTGTGCCGTCGTTGTCCGTCAGGACAGGCGAAGCTGCGAACTCGCGCAGTAGTGGAGCCGCCCTCCATGATGCACCGCCAGGTCTGTCATGCCCGGAGCCGGCGAGGACCGCCGTGACGAGGCCCGTCCGCCACGTCTTGTCCCTGGCTCATCGTGCGGCCAGCAGGCCGGCCAGCAGCGCGCACACGTGCCCGACCGCACTGCCGGGGGTGTAGCCCAGGACGGCAGCAGTACGCCACTTCGTCACCACTTTCGTCGGGATGGCCAGGGGGTGAGATGCCAATCCAGACTCCGGGAAGCGATCTTGACCAGGGCTCTCCCGCTCCTGGTCTGACCTATTCGTGAACACCCCACCAGGAAGATGCAGGTGAGAAGGGTCTTTGGAGCAATCCGAAAGCCCTTTTCTCATGTCTGGAAGTCGATGGGAGCCATCTCACTGGGACTCTCGACCCGTGGGCTTCTCGCCGAAGATGGTGATCACCGGTCTGAGCTGGCGCCGGTAGACCGTGCGCCGGTCAGGTCGGGGGTGTGGAATGACGGGCGCGGTGGCGGCGTACCGCGTCTCTGTTGGCGCATGGCTGGGAGCAATAACGTTGCCGGGCGGTGCGTGAGGTGTCCGCAAAGATCGTCTCGCAGTCGGCGGCGGCACATCGTCCGAGCCGGTCCATGCCGCGGTTGACGACGTGCATCGCGGTGCCCACGGAGATCAGTGCGAACAGCACGGCGCCGAGCGGCTGCAGGTCGTCGCGATAGTGCAGGTGCCAACCGTGAGCGTGGTCGGTCAGCCGGGGGTAGGCGGCCGACCGGGCCAGCATCTCGTTGAGCAGCTTGGCCTTCTCGCGTTCGCCCGTGGCGTCGACGACGTTCGTCCAGGCGTCGATGACGGCGAGGGTCTGGTCGAGATCCGCCGGTTCGACGGGGCGTTCCAGCACCAAACCGGCCGTGCGGCAGCGGTCGGCGAGTTCGCCGGTGCTCGCCGGTGGGCGGTTCGCCAGCTCCGCGGCGAAGTTCACCACGTCCGCGCCGTAAGGGTTGAGGTGCACAAGCTCATTACATCAGCCTGTACGTCATGACGCGAACAGCAACAGAGCGGGATATTCCGGAACTCGTCCGCCTCCGGGCACTGCTCTTCGACGACCTCGGCGGCGACTTCTTCAACCCCGCGAACGCCGCCGACGACTGGCGTGACGCGCTCGCACGGGTTCTCAAACAGAAGCTGGCCGAACCCGACTGCCGGATCCTGGTCGTGGACGGTGACAACGGCCTGGCCGCCTGCGGCATCGGCACGATCGAACAGTGGTTCCCCGGTCCCCACTCCCGCAACGGGAGGATCGGCCACGTCATCGGCATGGTCGCCGACCCGGCGTACCGGCGGCGTGGGCACGGCCGGGCGATCATGCTCGGGCTGCTCGACTGGTTCCGTGAGCGCGACGCCGTACGGGTCGATCTCACCGCCTCCCGCGAGGCGGAACCGCTCTACCGGCAGCTCGGCTTCTCCGGCCACCCCGATCCCCTGCTGTGCTGGAAGCCGTGAGGACATCGCGATACCGCTGGGTCATCCTGGGTGTCGCGACTTTCACCCAGGCCGCGGCCGCGTTCTTCGTGCAGGGCATCGGCGCGATGAGTGTCCACCTGCGACGAGACCTGGAGCTGAACACGGCCCAACTGGGCCTGCTGCAGTCGGCGGCCCAGTTGCTTCCTCTGGCCGGACTGCTCGTGGCCGGTCGACTGCTGGACCGCCACGACGAACGCTGGGTCGTCGGGATCGGCGCCCTCGTGGTCGCCGTCGCGTTGGCCGCCGGCAGCGCGGCGCCGGGGTACGTTTCCTTGCTCGTCGTCCTGCTGATCGTCGGTGCGGGGTACAGCAGCATTCAGCCGGGCGGCAGTAAATCGGTTTCGTCCTGGTTCGACCCCTCGCGGCGTGGCTTGGCCATGGGCATCCGTCAGGCGGGGCTCCCGCTCGGCGGCGTCCTGGCCGCCTTCGTACTTCCCTTGCTGGCGACGGCCTTCGGCTGGCGGTCGACGCTCTTGGCCGGCGCGCTCGTCGCGCTGTCGGGCGCGGTCGCCTTCGTGACCTTCTACCGCCGTCCGCCGGGCCGACGTCCGATGCCGGCCGCGTCCCGCGTGCGGCTGGAGCTGCTCCGCGAACCGTACATGAAGAAGATTATTTTGTCGGGTACGAGCATGGTGTCGGTGCACAGCGGCGTGGGCGTCCTCACCGTGCTGTACCTGCACGAGGTGGCGTCCATGGACGCCGCCTCGGCGGCCCTGGTCTACGTCGCGGTCCAGTGCGCGGGCGCGCTGGGCCGCATCAGCCTGGCGGCCTGGAGCGACCGCCACGGATCCGGCCGCTACGCCTGCGTCCTGACCTGCCTGGCCGCCGTGATCATCGGGATGGCGGTCTTGACGACCCCCGTCAGCCGATCCCCCGTCGCGGCCTGCCTGCTCTTCATCTGGCTCGGCTTCTTCGGAATCGGCTGGTACGGCCCCTGGGTCGCCTACGCCGCCGAATCGGCGCCGCAGGACCACACCGGATTCGCCCTCGGCCTGGCCATGGCCGTCAACCAGGTGGCGGTCATCCTGGCGCCGCCCGTGCTCGGCCTGCTCACGGACCTGACCGGCAGCTTCACGCCCGCCTGGGCCCTGCTCGCCGCGCTGACCGCTGCCACCATGGCGATGACAGCCCGGCGATGAGCAGTCCGGACGACGGTCACCACCACGACGGTTGCGTACGCCCAGGTTCTTGACTCGAAGCCCCTCCGACGCCGGAGTCCTCTAGGCCGTCAACCAGTGCACGGGGGACACCTGGCGCAGGTGGACGAGCACGTCGAACGCATCGGGCAGGGAGGCGACGGCGAGGTGTTCGGCCGCGTCCCTGGAAGGGGCGTAGACGCCGCTGATGACGCGTGCCTTCACCGGCCCCTCCCAGCCGCCGTCACGCAGATCGAGCCAG
>JABFYB010000112.1 GCA_013361475.1 Hamadaea sp. | reverse complement strand
GGTGGCCGGGGCCGTCGCGCCGGGGCGCGCGCCGGAGCCGCCGCCCGCCACCGGCTTCGACGCGGTCCGGGTCTGGGAACAACGGCTCGCGGACACGCCGGTCCGCGGCCAAGTCGCGCTCGCGGACCCGGGCTACGTCGCCGCGGTGGCCCAGCTGGTCGGGGAGCGGCGCCGAGCCGGGCTCTACCTGGGCAAATATTCGGTACGCCAAGAGAAGGTGCTGTACGTCGACGACGTCGGCCCGTGGCGCATCGCGATCGTCGCGCTGGCGCTGACCGATCCTTCGCCGTCGTCGTGGACCCACGCCTCGGCCACCTTCGTGGCGCCCCGGGGTTCCGACGCCGCGACGTTGACCCGCATGGAGGCGCTGCGTGGTTACGGGGACGGCCTCGAGCCCTTCTATCACGTGGAGCTGTCCGACGTCGGCACGATGACGGCGACGGTGGCGCTGGCCCCGGCGGGCTGCACCGTGTCCTCGGCGGCGTGGCCGGAGCTGAACCGGTGGCAGGCCGAGCCGACCGGCTCCTTCCTGACGCGCGACGCCGCCTCCGCCCGGCCCGAATGGTGGCGAGTGGAGTGTGGCGGGATGCTGCGCGAGCAGATGCCCGCGCCCTACGACACCGGCGTGCTGTCGGTGACGACCAAGGTGGTCGACCAGGAGATGCTGACCGCCCGGGGCACGCCGGACCGCAGGTACGCCCAGGAGACGCTGACGTCCGTCCGTAACGGCGGTGTGCTGCTCAGCGGAATGCCGCGGCTCGTCTGGGGCGGCCGGGTCGCCTGGCCCGACGGTGAGGCGAAGGGACGCCGGGGGATCACGACGGTGGCGGCGGCGCCGCACGCCTTCGGCGGCTGGTACGGCGAGGTCAGCATCCGCTACGACGACGACCAGCAGGGCCTCGGGAACGGCTTCTTCAGCTCGGAGAACCCCGCCGATCCCCATGCGACGGTCGCGGTGCGGTTCGAGTCGGAGCGCTCCGGCGTACTGGTGATCGCGCCCGAGGGTGCGGTCTCGGTGCGGGCCGTCGTCGGCGGCTCCACCGTCGCGGAGGCCCCCGTCGCCGACGACGCGGCGGTGCTGACCGTCGCCGACCCGGCCGCCGCGGCGTACGAGGCGCTGGATCGCGACGGGCGGGTCGTCGGGCGTACGCGGATCGAGGCGCCGCCGGTGGTCGCGGCGACGCCCGGCTGGTCCGCCCTCTAACCGCCGGCGGGCGGCGGGCTCTGCCCGCCGCCCTGACCGTTGCTGACCTGGATGGACACGGTGCTGCCCTTGCTCGTCGAGCCGCTCGGCGACGTCCCGGCGACGGTGCCCTTCGGGCAGGTGGAGTTCACCTCGCGGGACTCGATCGTCACGGTGAAGCCCTTGTTCCGCAGGAGGGTCGTCGCCTCGCTCACCGTTTTGCAGGTGACGCTGGGGATCGACGTCTTCGTCCCATGCACGATCTTGGTGCTGTCCGGCTTGCCGAACTGCTGCGACGGCTTGCCCTTCATCCCGTCGTGCAGGGTGTCGGCGACCGCCGGGTTGACGACGTCCCGGTGGGCGTCCTTGCCGCCGAGGTTGGCGTCGCTGACCGTGTTGTTCGTCCAGTCCGGATCGGCCACGATGCCCGCCACCGACAGCTGCCGCGTCGTGGCCACCATCGCGGCGGTGCGGTCGTTGTCGGTGGTGCCGGTCTTGCCCGCCACCGGCTTGCCGACCATGTCGTGGACGTAGGGCGCGGTGCCGCCGTTGGCACAGCCGCCCAGCTGCGAACGGTCACCGAGCGGGCAGCGCGCCATGTCGATCGCGGCCCGCGCCACGTCGGTGTCGATCACCTTCTGGCAGCGCGGCTTCGCCGCGTCCAGCTGTACGCCGTTGGCGTCGGTGATCGACTCGACCGGGATCGGCTGGCAGTAGGTGCCGTCGGCGGCCAGCGTCGCGAAGGCGTTGGCCATCTCCATCGGCGTGTTCTGGGTGACGCCGAGGGTGAAGGTGCCCCACGCGTCGGGGTGCGCCGCGAAGTACGCGTCGGTGTTCTGCTGGTTCGGGTCGCCCCGGAAGGTCAGGCCCATCTGCTTGGCCGCCTCGACCGCCTTGGCCGGCCCGACCCGCGCGATGAGCTGCGCGAAGTACGTGTTGACCGAGCGGCCGAACGCCTGCCACATCGTGTGGACTCCGGTCATCGACTGCGACGCGTTCTTCGGGCACCACTTGTCGCCGCAGCTCGCCGGACCCGGCGCGGTGATGAACGGCGACACCCACTGGTACGGCGAGTTGATCGTGTAGTCGAGCGGGTAGCCGTTCTCCAGGGCGGCGACCGCCGTGAAGACCTTGAACGTCGAGCCGAACTGGTAGCCGTACTGGTCGCCGCTCATCAGCGGGTTCACCGTGTTCGGGTAGGTGCCGCGGATGTTCTTGGCGGCCTTGGCCGGGTCGGTGGACAGGCCGTTCTTCGGGTTGGCGGCGTCGTCGATCTTGAAGTTGCGGTTGACCGCCATCGACCGGACCTTGCCCGTGCCGGGTTCGACCGCGACGACCATCAGCGCGTGCTTCTTGCCGGTCTTGAGGTACTTCTCGACGTTCGCCTTGGCGGCGTTCTGCGTGGAGACGTCCAGCGAAGAGATGATCTTGTAGCCGCCGGTCTTCAGTGCCCGCTCGCGCTCGTAGGAGTTCGCCCCGAACGCCGGTTCGTTCGTCCACCAGCGCTGGAGGAAGTCGCAGAAGAAGCCGGCGCTGGCGATCGCGGTCGCGGTGCAGCCGTTCGGCGCGGGCTTGCCGGTGATCTTCAGTTCCTTGGCCTTGGCCTGAGCCGCCTGATCGGCCGTGATCGCGCCGATCTCGTGCATCTGGTCGATGACCCAGTCGCGCCGGCCCTTGCCGTCGGCGGCGGCCTGCTCGTCGACCGAGCCGTCGTCCTGGATCGGGTTGAAGTCGCTCGGCGACTTGACCAGGCCGGCGAGGAAGGCCGCCTCCTCCACGGTCAGGTTCTTCGGCTCCTTGCCGAAGTAGACCTGCGACGCGGCGTAGATGCCGAAGGCGTGGTTGCCGAAGTACGCGATGTTGAGGTAGCCCTCGAGGATCTGGTCCTTCGTCAGCTTCTTCTCGATCGCCAGCGAGTACTTGACCTCCCGCAGCTTCCGCGCCGGCGTGTCCTCGGCCGCGTTGAGCACGTCGTTCGGATTGTCGGCCGCGTACGTGATCGACAGCCGGACGTACTGCATCGTGAGCGTCGACGCGCCCTGCTGAGTCTCGCCGGAGTTCTTGTTCGCCACGAAGGCGCGGGCGATGCCCTGCACGTCGACCCCGTTGTGCTCGTAGAACTTGTGGTCCTCGGCGGCGATCATCGCCTGCTGCATCACCTTGGGGATCTGGTCCATGCCGATGTCCTGGCGGTTCTCGTCATAGATCGAGGCCAGCAGGGTCCTGCCGTCACTCGCGTAGATCTTGCTCATCTGCGGCGACCGCTTCACCGTCAGCTCGCTCGGCAGATCGGCGAACGCCTGCGCGCCCGTCTTGGCCGCCAGCCCGGACATCGCGATCGCGGGGAACGCCGCCGCCGCCACCACGACACCCGCGAGCACCCCGCAGATCAGCAGCGACACCACGTTCATGAGGGGATTGCGATCGCCTTTGCGCATAAGGGCACCACCGGGGTCAAAGGGGGAGGGTGATCTGAGCACCTTGACGCAAGATCACTCCGGCGCGTTGCCCGGCCCCGGGCGGGCATGTCGTGGATCACATCATCGACGTCTGTCGAGCCCTGGCGGGAACGCCGTCCGCCCCAGCTCAGTCGGTGTCCGTCAGCAGATCGAGGAGCTGCCTCGCATTGCGCTGGGCGTAGTCTGAATAGCAGTTGTTCATCAGCACATGGGTCTCGCCGGTGGTGTCGGCGAGCTTCTCCAGCTTCGGCGCCCAGTCCTTCAGCTCGCGCTCCGAGTAGAGGTAGCCGAACTTCTCGTAGATGTCCCGGCTCGTCCAGCCGTCGCTGTGACCGTGGAAGCGGACTACCGCGCGGTCGGCGGTCGCCTCGACGACCGGCGGGATCGAGGTCTTGTGGCCCTGCGGCATGTCGACGCAGACGAACGGCAGATGATGCCGGCGGAGGAAGTCCAGCGTCTCGGCGCGGTTGTCCCCGGCGAACCAGGACGCGTGCCGGAACTCGACCGCGATCGGCAGCGGCCGGCACCGCTGGGCCGCCTCCAGGATGTAGTCCTTGTTCGAGCGCCGGATGGTGAACCACGGCGGGAACTGGAAGAGCAGCACACCCAGCTTGCCCGCGTCGCTCAACGGCTGCAGCGCCGACAGGAACCGATCCCAGATCTCGCCGGTCGTCTTCGGGTCCAGGTCACGCGGGTACACCGAGGACTTGTCCGTCTCCGGGCGCAGGTCCTTGAAAATCGACGACACCTTCGTGGGGTGTCCGGTGAGCAAACTGAACGCCTTGACGTTGAAGGTGAACCCGGCCGGAGTCCGGTCGGCCCACAGCTTCACGGTCTGCTCGGCGGGCGGGGAGTAATAGGTGGCGTCGACCTCGACGAGCGGGAACTGCCGGGCGTAGTACGCCAGGCGCTTCTCCGCGGTGTCGGCCGTCGGCGGATACCACCCGGAGGCGAGCAGGGTCTTGTCGGTCCACGAGGCGGTGCCGACCCGGATGCCGCCCATGCGCCCAGGCTACCGGCGCTGGAGCTCCGCCGCTCGATCATTGCGCCAGCCAAGCTGCGTACTCCGGCATTCGCCGTCCCGAGCTAGGCGTGGCCTGTGAGCCGGACGTTCCCGGTAAGTACAGGGAACACACAGCGAACGAAAAGCGGGCCTCTAGCGATCACCCGCATCATCGATGGCATGACGGTGAACCCAGCCTCGGTGAACTCAGCCACGGTGACGCCGGTGTCGGTGGCTTCTTCGGCCGGCTCGGCCCAGCGAGGGCAACTGCGGCGAGCGGACGGCAGCCCCGTCCGCATGCTCGTGGTGGACGACGAGCCCACCCTGGCCGAGCTGCTCTCGATGGCGCTGCGCTACGAGGGCTGGGAGGTACGCAGCGCCGCCGACGGCGGCAGCGCGGTGCGTACGGCCCGGGAGTTCCGGCCGGACGCCGTCGTGCTCGACATGATGCTGCCCGACTTCGACGGCCTGCAGGTGCTGCGTAAGCTGCGCGCCGACGCCCCGGAGGTGCCCGTGCTCTTCCTGACGGCCAAGGACTCGGTGGAGGATCGGGTGGCCGGGCTCACCGCCGGCGGTGACGACTACGTCACCAAGCCGTTCAGCATCGAGGAACTCGTCGCCCGCCTGCGCGCCCTCGTACGCCGTTCGGTGCGCGCCGAGTCCCACTCGGAGTCGATGCTGGTCGTCGGCGACCTCGTGCTCGAGGAAGACAGCCGCGAGGTCCGCCGCGGCGGCCACACGATCGAGCTGACCGCGACCGAGTTCGAACTTTTGCGCTACCTCATGCGCAATCCGCGCCGGGTGCTGTCCAAGCGGCAGATCCTCGACCGCGTCTGGAACTACGACTTCGGCGGCCAGGCCAACGTGGTCGAGCTGTACATCTCCTACCTGCGCAAGAAGATCGACGCCGGGCGGGTGCCGATGATCCACACGATGCGTGGTGCCGGGTATGTCCTCAAGCCGGCCGCGTAGGAGGCTGCTCCCGCGCCCGTCGGCCTGGACGTTGCGGGCCCGGCTGGTAGCGGCGATGACGACGCTGCTGGCTCTGGCGTTCCTCGCCGTGGGCATCACGACCGTCGTCGCCCTGACCAAGACGCTCAACGGGCAGATCGACAAGCAGCTGACCGCGGCGGCGACCCGGGCGCCGAAGGGCTACGACAACCACAAACCGAAGCCCACCGAGGCCCCCACCGCCGCCGCCGACTCCGGCAAGGGCTGCTCCAGCGAGCCGGACCAGGACACCTGGGTGCTCGGGCAGAGCATCGGGACGCTCAACGCTCGCCTCTGCGACGGCCAGGTCACCTCGGCCTCCGTCCTGTCGGAGCAGGGCCAGACGTCGCCCGACCTCACCGACGCGTACGCGAATCTGCTGGCGGTCCCGGTGGACGGCGGGGCGCACACGATCGAGCTGTGCGACCAGGGGGCGTACCGGGTCGTCGCGCGCCAGCTGGACGACGGGGCGGTCTTGATCACCGGGCTGCCGCTGGAGGAGACCCAGGAGACGGTGCTGCTGCTGACGATCGTCGTCGGCGCCGCGACCGTGCTCGTGCTCGGCTCGGTGGCGATCGGCGGAACGGTGATCGTCCGCCGAGCACTCCGTCCACTGTCGAGAGTGGCCGCCACCGCCACCCGCGTCTCCCAGGTACGCCTCGATCGCGGCGAGGTCGAGCTGCCGCAACGGGTCGACGAGCGGGACACCGATCCGCGTACGGAGGTCGGCCAGGTCGGCGCGGCGCTCAACCGGATGCTCGACCACGTCGGTGAGGCGCTCGAAGCCCGCCACGCCAGCGAAACGCAGGTACGCCAATTCGTCGCCGACGCCAGTCACGAACTGCGTACGCCGCTGGCCTCCATCCGCGGGTACGCCGAGCTCAGCCGACGCCACGACCTCCCCGAGGACGTCGCGCACCTGCTGGGCCGGATGGAGTCGGAGGCGCACCGGATGAGCGGCCTGGTCGAGGACCTGTTGCTGCTCGCCCGCCTCGACGCCGGACGCCCGCTGGAGTATCAGCCGGTCGACCTGTCCTCGCTCGTGGTGGACGCGGTCAGCGACGCGCACGCCGCCGGTCCCCGGCACGGGTGGCGGCTCGACGTCCCCGAGGAACCCGTCGTCGTCACCGGCGACCGGGCGCGCCTTCATCAAGTCGTGGCGAACCTCCTGGCCAACGCGCGTACGCACACCCCGGAGGGGACCGTCGTCACCGTCACGGTGGCGCCCTCGGGTCACGAGGCCGAGCTGAGCGTCTCCGACGCCGGCCCCGGCATCCCGCCCGAGCTGTTGCCGCACATCTTCGAACGGTTCGCCCGCGGCGACGGCTCGCGGTCGCGTACCGCCGGGAGCACCGGGCTGGGCCTCGCGATCGTGCAGGCCGTCGTCACGGCACACCGGGGGAGCGTCTCGGTGGCCAGCGAACCCGGGCGGACCACCTTCACCGTCCGCCTTCCGCTCTCGGCCGACCCCGGCTGACGGCGCCGCCCACTAGGGCAGGGACGCAGCTATGGGTCAGCGGGCGGCGGCGACGAGCTCGCGAGTCGCCGGCGCGACCTCCGCCGCGTACAGCTCGATCGTGGCGGCGTCGTCGGTGGCCAGGATGAAGGTGCTCACGCCGTACTCCAGGGTCAGCCCGGCGAGGTCTTCGGCCCACTGATCCGGCGGCCCGTTGAGGAAGCCGTTCGACTGGGCGGAGAACTGCCCGCCGACGTTCAGAAGCCGCCGGATGGCCTTCGGCGAACGCCCGGCGGCGGTCGCCGCGTCGTCGATCACCGCGTTGAGCGAGGCCAGCTCGGCCGGACCGCCCGGCAGGTAACCCAGCGACGGCAGCCAGCCGTCGGCCTGCCGCCCGATCAGGCGCAGCATGCGGGGCTTGTACGCGCCCAGCCAGATCGGAATGTCGTGCGCCGGAGCGGGGCCGCGCTTCGCTCCGCGTACCTGGTAGAACTCGCCGTCGACGCGTACGCCGCCCCGCTCGGCCGGGTTCCAGATCTCCCGGAAGATCGTGATCGCCTCTTCGAGGGCCTGGACGGACTGTCCGGGGGTCAGCCGCCGCCCGCCCATCGCCTCGATCGCGTCCCAGAACCCGCCCGCGCCGATGCCCAGCTCGAACCGGCCGCCCGAGAGCAGATCCAGGGAGGCGGCGGCCCGAGCGAGGACGGCCGGCTGCCGCAGGGGCAGGTTCAGGACGTTGCCGCTGACGTGCACCCGCGACGTACGCGACGCGACGTAGCTCAGCAGCGTCCAGGTGTCGTGGAAGCGCGGCTGGTACGGGTGGTCCTGAAAGGTCACCAGGTCGAGCCCGGCCCGGTCGGCGGTCACCGCCAGGTCGACGGCGTGGTGCGCGGGCTGGGCCGCCGGGGTGACGAACACCCCGAACCGCAGGTCGTGTCCGTAGTCGGTCATCAGTGGTCCCCGAGGTAGAAGTTGTCGCGGAAGAGACCGTCCGGGTCGTAGCGGCGCTTGAGCTCGCGTAGCCGGGCCAGATGCTCCGGCGGCCACGCGTCGCGCAGCCGCTCCGGTCGCCGGTCGGTGTCGAAGCTGAGGTAGCTGCCCGAGAAATGCGACTGCAGCAGGCGATCCCAGAGTTCGTCGAGCCGCCGCTGACTGCCGCCGAGCGCGGTCACCGAGAAGTTCGCCGAGCGATTCGCGTACGCCGTCGCCATGGGGTCGACGTCGGCGACCGCGCCGCCGACCGAGCGGAGCTGGAAGAAGTGGACCGCGCCGCTGCGCAGCAGTTCCTCGGCGGCGGCGGCGAACTCCGGCGTCAGGTGCTCGATCAGCCCGGATCGCGCCGCCGGCTCACCCTGGCCGTCGTGATCGGCGCCGCTCGCGTTCGCCATGATCCCCGCATAGGGGGTGAGGACGACGCGCTGGTCGAGCAGGGGAGCGACGGACGCCACCGGTTCCAGCTGCGACACGATCGTCTCGGGGTCGTCGCTGTCCACGACGGCCAGGATCGTCGCGTACGCCCCCGGCCGGGGCCGGCCCATGATGAGCGAAGCCGTCAGGTCGCGGGGGGCGGCCTCCACGGCCGCGCCGAACCGTTCGAGCAGCCCGGCCGGATCGCTCCCGTCCACGGCCAGCTGAGCGAACCCGACGTCGCCGACCTCGTCGACGTCGAACTCGAAGTCCGTCACGATCCCGAAGTTGGCGCCGGCTCCCCGGATCGCCCAGAACAGATCGGCGTCGTGCGCCGCGTCGACGCGTACGACTTGGCCTGAAGCGAGCACGACCTCCGCGGACCGCAAGTGATCGAGGGTGAGCCCGTGCTTGCGCGCGAGCCAGCCGACGCCGCCCGCGGTGGCCAGGCCGCCGACGCCGACGCCGCCGTAATCGCCCGAGGTGAGCGCCCACCCGTGGGGCGCGAGCGTCTGGGCGATGTCGGCCCAGCGTGCGCCCGGGCCGACGCGGATCCGGCGGTCGCCGACGATCTCGACGTGGTCGATCCGCGCGACGCTGAGCACGATGCCACCGTCGTTGGTGGACCGTCCGCTGATGCCGTGCCCGGCGCTGCGGATGCCGAGCGGAAGGTCGCGATGGCGGCGCGCGAACGCCAGCGCCTCGACCACGTCGGCGGTCGTCCGAGGTCGCAGCACGATCCCGGGACTCCCGCCGCGCAGGTAGGTCGACTTCAGGCGGGGAAAGTCGATGTCGCCGGGCTCGACCGCGTCCGCCGACGCCGGTACGCCGTCGTAGTCGATCCCCTCGCGCCGCCTCGCCCGCGCCCAGCTCGGCCGGGTGGGCCGGCGGTTCGTCTCACGCAGCACCGGCATGATCTCCCGGGCGAACCGCTCCATCTCGGACACTTCGTCGGTGTAGAGGATGAGGGTGTCCGCTTCCAGGGTGCGCAGCACCGCCAGCGGAACGTCGGGCGTGACGTTCACGAGGCGGCGGATGTCCGACGGATCCCGGCCCGCCGCGATCGCGGCCTCGTCGATCAGCTTGTTGCCCGCCCGAAGGCCGTCCGGGGTCACCCGGCCCAGGCTCGGCAGCCAGCCGTCCGCCTTGCGGCCGATCAGGCGCAGCATCCGGGGGCCGAGCGCGCCCAGCCAAAGGGGGATGTGGTGGGCCGGCAGCGGACCCCGTTGCGCGTTCGGCACCCGGTAATGCGTGCCGTGATAGCGGAACGGGGTCTGGTTTCCGGCATCCAGCACCCCCCGGATGATGTCGATGGCTTCCTCCGTCGCCTCGACCGCCTCGCGCGGCTCCCGCCGGGGACCGCCCATCGCCTCGATCGCGTCCCAGAACCCGCCCGCGCCCAGGGCCAGCTCCAGCCGCCCGCCGGACAGCAGGTCGAGGCTCGCCGCGCTGCGCGCCAGCACCGCCGGTTCCCGCAACGGCAGATTCAGCACGTTGCCCGCCAGGCGAATGCGCTCGGTCTGCCCGGCGACCCAGGCCAGCAGCGTCCAGGTGTCGTGGAACCGGGGCTGGTACGGATGGTCTTGGAAGGTGACCAGGTCGAAGCCCAGCTCCTCGCTCCGCCGAGCCAACCCGACCGGGTCGCCCCCGTTGGCCGGGGTTATCGACGTGCCGAACTCCATGTGCGTCCTCCCCGATACGTGTTGCCGAGCAGATCGTATGTCGCGCAGATGATAGGTGCAACCGCGCTTCGGCGGGTATGCTTCCCGTCATGGATCGGGAGCACGACGACTTCGGGTGGGGCCTGGGCGTGCTGCTGCGGGCGTACCAGAGCACGGTCGTCACCGAACTGGGCGACTTCCCGCACGGCCCGCGCGGCTACCAGACGCTCACGGAGGTCGTCCGGGGCGAGCACCCGAGCCAGCTCGCGCTCGCGGCGTACCTGGGCATCGACCGGACCGTGATGACCTACCTCATCGACGACCTCGTCACCGCCGGGCTCGTCGAGCGGCAGCTCAACCCAGCCGACCGCCGCCAGCGCAAGGTGGTCGCCACGGCGGCGGGCCGTCGCGCCCTCAAAGACTTCCAGAAACGGGTACGCACAGCGGAGGACACGGTGCTCGGCACGTTGTCGCCGGCCGAACGGGACTCGTTCCGCGCCCTGCTGCGGCGGGTCGCCTGCGCCGTACGCGACATCGACGCCGTCACCGACCCGTGCGACGTCGTCGTGTCGGCGCTCGCCTCCCCGCCCGAACCCCTTTCCGCGCGATCATGAACTAACGGTCGTGATCGATCGGCGAGTCGTGTCCCCGGAATCCTGATCGTTCCCGCAGCGGCATGATCGACTGCGCCGCACCTCGCGTCGCACTAGCCGGGAGCCCCGATCTTGGGCACGATGGCTGAGTGGCTGATTCCGACGACGTGGTGACCCTCAGCGTTCCCGAGATGGTCCAGGCGACCTACGTCGTGACGACGTCCTCGCCGCCCGACGACATCGACGTGGCGGCCGCGCAGGCCGCGTTGCGGCTGCCGGAGCCCCTGCGTTCGGGCGCCCTGCAGATGCTGGCCGGGCCGCTGCTGACGCTGGAGGTCTGGCCGGTCGAGGAAGCACCGCCGTTGCCGCTGGACTATCTGCGGATGTTCGGCGCCACCCCGGCCGAGCTGGGGGTCGCCTCCACCGCCACCCATGTCGTGATCTGCCAGGCGGCGTTCCGGCCGGGGTGGCCGCCCGCGCACGAGTGGCACGCCCGTGGCGTCGCCGCCGCGCTCGCCCAGGACCTCCCCGGTACGCTCATCGACGCGTTCATGCCGCAGATCCTGAATCCGCGGCAGGCCCTGGAGACGCTGCCGGACGAAGAGGGCCGGGTGACGCTGACCCGCTGGGTGCTCGTACCGCAGTCGCCGGACGACCGCGGGATCTGGATGACCACCAAGGGACTCGATCGCTACGGGCTGCCGGAGCTTCAGGTGCTCGACGTGCCGCCGACGCTGGCCGGGCCGTGGACCGCAGCGCTCAGCGGCGCCGCCGTCGTCCTGCTCCGGCACTGGTCGCGGGCGGTCGACGAAACGGACGACCCGGCGTTCGTCAGCGTTCCCCGCATCCTGACCGTCACCAGTGCCGACGTCGCGGAGGCGTACGGGGATCACACGGGCGGCGATCCGACGGCGACGGTGCGACTGCCACTGCGCCTCGACCCGCCGGACCAGTTCGACGAGCAGACGTTCCTGACGGTCGTCCCGCCGGACGACTTCCCGGCCTCGTCCGGCGAGTTCCTCGCCCAGGTCTGCGCGGAGTTGTTCGACACGCCGTCGACCAGCGTCCTGCGGTCGCAGCACAGCGACGAGATGGAGACGGCCATCGCGACGGCTCGGGCCGCGCTCCCGTCGGCCCGCGTACGCTTCCTCGCCGGCGAGATCGAGCCGCCCGCGCACCTGCTGGTGAAACACCATCTGCACACCGAGGACGCCGACGAGTTCGTCTGGTCGACGGTGACCTCGTGGACCGATCCCGACCGCCTGCACGGCGTCAGCATGTCCGACGCCGAGACCGATCCGACCGTCCGGGCCGGGCGACCGGCGTTCGTCGAGGTCGCCGACATCGTGGACTGGGGCATCTGGATCGACGGCGACGGCATCATCGAAGGCGGCTGGACCAACCGCCTGCTCCAATGATCGTGACGGCCGATTCCCGCCAGCGCCTGGCGTCGTACCAGGCCACGATCGTGATGTGCATCAGACAACCGACCTCAAGGTCCTCTACTTCGGCACCCCCGTCGTCCTGATCAGCTCGCGCAATCCGGACGGGACCACCAATCTCGCGCCGATGTCCTCGGCGTGGTGGCTCGGCCAGGAGTGCGTACTCGGGCTGGGGAACTCCTCGCAGACCGCCGCCAACCTCCGCCGTGAGGGCGAATGTGTGCTCAACCTCGTACCCTCCACATTGGTCGCCGCGATCGACCGGCTCGCGCTCACGACCGGCCGCGCCGACGTCCCGGCCCACAAGGCGACCATGGGCTACCGCCACGTCGCCGACAAGTTCCAGGCCGCGGGCCTCACTCCCCAGAAGTCCCAGCTGGTACGCCCCCAGCGCGTCCAGGAGTGCCCGATCCAGTTGGAGTGCACCGTGACGGCGGCCCATCCGTTGAGCGACCTGAGCGCGACCGCGTTTCACGCCAAGGTGCTCCGGGCGTACGTCCACGAGCAGGTGGGCATCCCGGGCACGGCGTACGTCGACCCCGTCGCCTGGGATCCGCTGATCATGAAGTTCTGCGAGTTCTTCGGCGGTGGCGAGAACCTCGCCGAGTCCCGCCTCGCCGGCGCCTGGCAGATGCCGCACAGCGCATCCCTTGATCATCGCGTCAGCCATGCTGTTTGAGCGGACATTTCGCCGCACGAAGCAGCATGGCTGACGCGATGATCACGCCAAGGCGGAAGACGCGCGGCTAGAACAGGTCGGGCTGTTCGGCGTCGGCCAGGTCGGTGGAGCTGTGCGACGGCACCGGCAGGTCGGGCCGCCGCGAGTGCAGCCCCCGGTTCGACGTCACCGGGACGGCGACGAGGCGTACGGGGTCGGGTGGGGCGGCGATGGCGCGGCTGCTCCAGCGGACCCAGATCGCGACGCGCCCGGCGGCGGACTCTTCGAGCAGTTTGTCCACGGTGCGTCGCCGGTCGGTGTGGTCGACCTCGATGACGACGGGACGGCCCTCGGGCCGGGCGAAGGCGACGTCGACATAGGAATGCTGTTTGTCCATGGGCGGCGGCAGCTTCGCGACGCTGGCCGCCCGGCGGTAGACCCGCCAGCCGCGCTCGCGGCCCCACGCGACGATCTCGTCCAGCATCAGCTGAGTGACCTCGTCGGCGGAGCAATCGGCGAAGGTCAGCGCGGTGAGCCGCTCAGCGAGCGACGCCACCAGCTCATCGGCCTCAGCTTCGAACGAGGCGCCAGAGGGCGAGGCGCCAGACGACGCGGAGGGCGGGCCGTCGGACGAGGCGTCAGCGGTCGGTTGCACGACCCCAAGGCTAATAGGCTGCTGAACCATGGACACGACACAGGACGCGCGTCTCGCCGCACTGGGCGACGAGTACTTCCGGGCGAGGAACGAGCACGACCCGTTCGGCGCCACGGTGTTCGGGGTGACGGGCTACGACGCCGAGGTGCCCGACCCGAGCCGGGCGGCCGCCGACCGGGCCGCGAACCGGCTCGGCGGCATCGCCGCGAAGGTCGCCGAGATCGATCCGGCCACGCTGGGGGCGACCGACCGGGTCAGCCACGCCTGGCTCACCCGGGTGCTCGCCGACGAGCAGGAGGTGCTCCGGGGCGGGCTGGACGAGGTCGCCGTCAACGCGAGCATCGCCGGAGTGGTGCCGCTGCTCGTCGGCACGGTCCCGACCGCGTCGGTGGCGGAACCGGCCGGTGCGGAGGCGTACCTGGCGCGCCTGG
The DNA here is from genome assembly GCA_013361475.1 of Hamadaea sp. GTDB lineage: Bacteria > Actinomycetota > Actinomycetes > Mycobacteriales > Micromonosporaceae > Hamadaea. The sequence continues at coordinate 6,235 of JABFYB010000112.1, read as the reverse complement.
AGAGACTCGGCGGCTTCCTGGACGCCCTCGGCCACCGGCACGTCGAAGCGCTCGCCGATGGGCGTACTCCCACGAGACTGGGCGTCGAGCAGGCGGTCGCGCAGCTGGACGCGTACCTGTCGAGCGACCTGGAGAGCGACCCGCTGATCAGCCCGCGGCCGGGCGCGGACGTGGACGGCACGCGCTGGCTGGCCCGCGCGGAGGACCTGGTCCGCGGCACGGTGCGGCCCGCGTTGACCCGCTACCGCGAGCTGCTCGCGGACCGTCTGCTGCCGGCGGGCCGCGGCGACGACGAGGTCGGCGTGGGCGGGCTGCCCGGCGGCGAGGCCGCCTACCTCGGCCTGGTCCGCGCGCACACGACCACGGAGCTCACCCCGGCCGAGATTCATGAGACAGGGGTACGCCTAGTGGCGCGCCTGCGTGAGGAGTTCTCCGAACGGGGCGCCAAGGTGCTCGGCACGAGCGACCCGGACGAGGTGATCGCCCGGCTGCGCGACGATCCGGCGCTGCGCTTCGAGACCAGTGCGCAGATCGTGGACACCGTCACCGGCGCGCTCCGCCGGGCCGAGGAGGCGCTGCCGGACTGGTTCCGCGACTACTCCCTGGCCCCCTGCGTGGTACGCGAGATGGACGCGGCCGAGGCGGAGAACTCGGTGCTCGGCTACTACCAGCCGCCGACCGGCGACGGGACGCGGCCGGGTGCGCACGTCATCAACACGCTGCACCCGCAGACCCGTACGCGGTTCGAGTACGAGGCGCTGGCGTTCCACGAGAGCGTGCCCGGCCACCATCTGCAGATCGCGCTGGCGCAGGCGCAGCGGGAGCTGCCCGAGTTCCGCCGGTACGCCTACATCACCGCGCACGGGGAAGGCTGGGGCCTCTACGCCGAGCGCCTGTCGGATCGCATGGGCCTCTACAGCGACGACACGACCCGGCTCGGCATGGTCTCGTTCGACGCCTGGCGGGCCTGCCGCCTCGTCGTCGACACCGGTATGCACCAGTTCGGCTGGTCGCGGCAGCGCGCCATCGACTACATGCGCGACAACACGGCGCTGTCGATGAGCAACATCACCAACGAGGTCGATCGCTACATCGCGGTGCCGGGGCAGGCGCTGGCGTACATGATCGGGAAGTTGCGCATCGAGGAGCTGGGGGAGCGGATGCGGGCGGCCCACGGCGCGAGCTTCGACATCCGCGACTTCCACCACGCCGTGCTGGGACACGGGCCGCTGCCGCTGTCCACACTGGAGGAGATCGTCACGCTCGGCTCGTGAAGACTCAACGCCCCGGACATTGACAGCGTTAAAGTCTTTCATCAAGATGCGTCCATGACGCTTCGACTTCCGGCTCGCCGGCGCTGGGCTGGTGCGGCCGTGGCCGCGATGCTGGGCGCCCTGGTGGCGATCGTTCCCGGGGCGCCCAGCGCCGCGGCCGTCTCGTCGGCCTCCGCGGTCATCGGCGGGTACCCCGTGTGGGCGCACTTCTCGAACCCGGACGCCGGGCGGGACTACACCATCCACACCGAACTGCAGCGGTTGATCGACAAGACGCCGGCCGGTGGCACGATCCGGGGGACGATCCACTCGCTGAGCATCGACTCCGTCGCCGACGCGCTGCTGCGCGCGCAGAACCGTGGCGTCGCCGTCTGGGTCGTCGTCGACGGCAAGAACGAGGCCTCCGCCGATCCCGCGGTGGCGACGATCAAGCAGCTGGCGCACTACAAGTTCTGCCAGAACACCAGCGGCGGGCACGGCTGCATCAGCACCAGCGCCGACGGCGACATGCATACGAAGATGTTCACGTTCAGCGGCACCGTCGACCCGAACGGCGTGAACCGCTCGAACGTCGTGTGGTTCGGCTCGGCCAACCTCACCTACGCGACCGGCCCGGACGCCTTCAACAACGCCATCACGGTGTACGGGGACTCGGCCCTCTACACGGGATTCGTCGCCAACTTCACCGACATGTGGAACCGCCGCCACTTCACCGGCAACGACTACTACGACGCCGCCTCCAGCCGGGGCTACTACCTGGGCACCGCCGCGGACGCGTACGCGTCGCCGGAGGGCGCGGGCCAGACCGACACGATCGTGAACCGGCTCAACGACATCACGCCGAACAGCGACTGCCGGCTGCGCGTCGGCATGGCCGGCGTCACCGGCGGCCGCCCGGAGCTGGTCAGCCTCGTCCGGCGCTTCCGGTCCGCCGGATGCGCGGTGTGGATGGCCGTCGGGACCGACGCGGCCGGCGGGATCGCGATGGACAGCGGCGTGTACGCCGACCTGTTCGCCGCCGGAGTGAAGATCCGCCGGAAGGACCACGTGCACGACAAGTTCTTCCTGCTGTACGGGCTCAACGGGTCGGCATACCAGTATCGGGTCTACACCGGCTCGCAGAACTGGACGCAGGACGCCCTCAACGAGAACGACGAGATCTTCGTCAAGATGGGGCCGGAGACGGGTGCCACGCATCCGCTCTACGACGCGTACTACACGCACTTCAACGACGCGTACAACACCGGCGTCACCTGCACGGCGTCCAGCTACCCCTGCAAGTGAGCGAGGCTATGACGGGGCTCGGCCGTCCAGCATGAGGCGGCCGGCCCGGTCGAGGTGGCCGAGGTCCCCGGTGGCGACGAGACGTCCTCGGGGCAGCCAGCCGCCGACGTGCACCGCCCCGGTCTCGCCCGGCAGCGCCGGTCGGCCGTCGTCCGTCAGGACGTGCAGGCGTACGCCGGCCGGCGGTCGCCCGACCGTGCCGGGCGCGGCCTTCAGATCGGCCGGGGTGGCCATCGCCGCCCAGCCCGCCTCGGTCGAGCCGAACAAGTTGTAGACACGATCGCCGAAGACGTCGAGCAGCTGCCGCGACAGCTGCGGGTCCAACGGTTCCGCGCCGGTCACGATGCGTACGCCGCGCGGCAGCTCGGCCGCGTCAGGCTGGGCGGCCAACCCGGCCAGGTGCTCAGGCAACGCGAAGATCGCGGTCGGCCGGTGTTCCCGCGCCGCGGCGAGCACGGCCGCGGGATCCTTGCCCGGCACGAGGACGACGGGCGCGCCCAGCGCTAGACCCGCCGCCAGATAGCTCAGGCCATAGCCGTGGTACGCCGGAACGGCGACGATGATCGGCCGGCCCCGCCGGATCGGGATGTGCCGCAGATGGGCCAGCGCCGGGCCGAGCAGCGTACGCCAGGTGAGCTTTCGGCGTACCAGTCGTGGTGTCCCGGTGGTGCCAGATGTGAGGACCGTGAGCCGGCCGCGCACCGAGGGACGGCCGAGCGGGCCGCCGGGGCCGTCGACGAGCGTGGACCACGGCGTGCCCGGCGCGTCGTCGGAGACCAGCACGGCCAGCGTGTCTGGCGGATCGGTGTGCGGCGGGAGCAGCACCGCGTCGACGCCGAGCAGTCCGGCCGCGCTCGCGGTGATCGCGAGCCCGCGATGGGTGGCGCAGCGGATGCCCACGCGGTCGCCGGGACGGACGCCGCGGTCGCGCAGCGCGGTCGCGCAGGACAACGCCGCCGACCGAAGCTCGCCGCGGGTGAGCGACCCCGTGCGGTCGACGACCGCGACCTCCCCGGTACGCCCACCGGCGGTGGCCGCCGCGAGTGTCCACCCGAAGCGCCGGCTCGCCCAGGCCAGCCGGAGCATGCGCAGCGGATCCACGAGCGCGACCGCCCGCAGCGGCAGCAGACGGGCGCTCACCGCCAGGCCACGCTCCACCGGACCCTTGAACGCGGTGGCCAGCACCTCGCCCGGCCGGGACCACCAGGGCTGCACCGTACGCGGCCGCCGGGCGACCGCGCGGCACACCGTGCTCGCCGCCTCCTCTGGACTGGCGGCGGGATAACGCCGCAGGTACTTCGTCGGTGCGCTCATCCGGGTCCGGACCAGTCCACTGTAGAAGCTTGTCACGGTGACGCCGTCGAGCCGCAGTTCCGGGGCGGCACACCGCAGCCACACGTCGAAAGCCGCCTTCGACGCGAGGTACGACGACCAGTTCTGGCCGGGCGTCAGCACCCCGGCCGTCGACACGTTGACGATGTGACCCCCGCCGGCCGCCCGCATGGCGGGAAGCAGCGTCAGCAGCAGCCGGACCGGGCCGAGAAAATTCAGGTCGGTGGTCCGGACGACGTCGTGGAAGCGGTCGGCGGTGTCGGCCACCGACCGGCGGATCGACCGGCCCGCGTTGCACACGACGACGTCCACCCGGCGATGGTCGCGCAGAATCCGGTCGCCCAGCCGTTCGGCCTGCTCCGGATCCGACAGGTCGGCCGGGTACGCGTACGCGCGCCCGCCTGCCGCCTCGATCGCCGTGCGTACCTCGGCGAGGCGGCTCTCGGTCCGCGCCGCGAGCAACACGATCGCGCCCGCCGCACCGAGCCGGACCGCCGTGGCCGCGCCGATGCCCTCCGACGCCCCGGTGACGAGCACGATGCGGCCCGCCACCCGCCGTCGCAGCGCCCGGTCGCCGATCCCCGGTGCGACGATGCCACCGATCAGCTTCAGCCCGTGTGTCGTGCTTCCCACCTGGGAAGGCTAAGCGTCGGATCGGACCTAGAGGAAGCGGCCGAGCAGGCCGGCCCAGCGCAACAGGTGACGGTCGCCGAGATACTCCCGGTGGACGAAGTCGTGGGCGGCGTCCCCGATCCGGGCCGCCTCGGCGGGATCGTCGAGCAGGCGGCGTACCGCTCCGGCGAACCCGGCCGCGTCCGACGGCTCGACGAGCACCCCACGACCGTCGCCGAGCTGGTCCAGGATGCCGCCGACGGCGGACCCGACGACCGGCCGCCGCTTCCACATCGCCTCGGCGACGGTCAGCCCGAAGCCCTCGGCGAGGCTCTTCTGCGCGATCACCGTGGCGTGCCGCTGCAGCGCGTTCACCATGACGGCGTTCTCGTCGAGATCTTCCAGCGGCAGGCTCGCCAGCACCGTCCGGCGGCGGCTCTCGCGCGGCAGCGCCTGCCACACCGCTTGGCATTCGGCGTAGACCTGGGCGCCTTCGGGATCGTCGCCGACCTCGTCGACCTGCGGGCCGGCCAGCACGAGGCAGCCCGGCCCGGCCGGGGCGACCCGCTGGGCGAACGCCGTCAGCACTCCGGCCATGTCCTTGAGCCGGTCCCATCGGGAGATCTGGACCAGCATCGGCTCGTCCGGGCTCGGCAGTTCGTCGGCGAGCAGTTTGGCCGTCCGGGTCACCTCGCTGGGACGGCCGTCGCGCCGGATGAATCGAGCGGGGCCGTCGGCTCCGCCGGTGAACACTCCGCAGGCGCGCAGCACGGCCTCCACGGTCGCCGGGTCGAGGTCGGCGTTCTTGGGCGCGGCCGGGTCGATGGACGGCGGGATGACGACCGTACGCTCGGCGGGCAGGAAGTCCGGCCGGTAGTGCGCCAGGGAGAACACGTACGCCTCCGCGGCGGTCAGATGCGGCCGCAGGAACTCCCAGGCCTCCTGACTGACCGGCGTACGCCGATCGGCGCCGATGTGACAGCGCCAGATCACGGTGACACCCCGCGCGGCCAGACCGGGCGCCATCCCGGCCGTCTGCGGGTCGTGCAGCACGACGATGTCCCCGGGCCGGGTCAGCTCGCCGACCGCTGCCGCGTTGATCGCCGTCGCCCGTGCGTACGCCGCCGCGTCGGACTCGGTCAGCGACGGCCCGCCCGCCGCGCCGTGCATCCGGTTGTGCAGCCGCTTGGTGATGTCGAAGAACTCCGCCTCACCGCCGACGACCAGCCAGTGCACCGGCAACTCCGCGTCGGCCAGGTAGCCCATCAGCACTTGGAGCATCTCGGCGACGCCGCCGCCGGTGGCCGTCGAGTTGACCTGCCACACCGTGCGCCCGCCCAACCGGCGGCGCAGCTCGTCGGCGGACGCCCAGAGCGCTCGCAGCCGGTCCGGCCCGATCACCTCCCCGAGATCGGCCAGCGAGCGGCGGGGCGGGCTGATCAACTGCGGCGTCATCGGTCTCCTTTCACCGCCATCGATCTTTCCATGCCCGGTGCCACGCGGATAGGCCGAATGTGCCGTCTCGGACGTCCTCGTCACGGTTCGCGAGACACGCCAGACGATCCCCGTGTGCCACCTCCGCGAAACATCGGGCAGGATCAAGCACATGAGATGGGATCTAGTGCTCCGCGGCGGCGACGTCCTGGACCCCACCCGGCCGGGCGGGCCGCGCCGGGCCGACGTGGCGGTCGCGCGTGGCCGGATCGCCGCCGTCGGTCCAGATCGGAAGAGCA
>JABFYB010000054.1 GCA_013361475.1 Hamadaea sp. | reverse complement strand
GTTTTCAAGACCGCCGCCCTCGGCCACTAGGCGAACCCTCCCGGCCCGCCGTGACGGGCTCGCACCGTAGCCTACAGGCATGCGTGCTATGACCGGTGACCTCGTCTGGCGCGAGGTGCCCGAGCCGGTGCCCGGCCCGGGCGAGGTGCTCGTCGAGGTCGCCGCGACCGCGGTGAACCGCGCCGACCTGTTGCAGGTTCAGGGGTTCTATCCGCCGCCGCCCGGTGCGCCGGCGTACTTGGGGTTGGAGTGCGCGGGTCGGCTCGCCGACGGGTCGGAGGTGTGCGCGCTGCTCGCCGGGGGTGGCTATGCCGAGCGCGTCGCCGTGCCGGAGGGCCAGATCCTGCCCAAGCCGGACGGCTTGAGTTTGGTCGAGGCGGCGGCGCTGCCCGAGGTCGCCTGCACCGTCTGGTCGAACCTGACGATGGTGGGGCGGCTCGCTCCGGGCGAGACCGTCCTCATTCACGGCGGCGGCAGCGGGATCGGCACGTTCGCGATCCAATATGCCAAGGCGCTCGGCGCTCGGGTGGTCGCCACGGCTCGGCGGGAGAAGCACGAGAAGCTGCGCGAGCTGGGCGCGGACGAACTCCTCGACTATCGCGAGGACGATTTCAGCGGCGTACAGGCTGATCTCGTCCTCGACATCATCGGGGGCGCGTACCTGGGGAAGAACGTCACGGCCCTGGCCACCGGCGGCCGGCTCGTGATCATCGGCCTGCAGGGCGGGCGCCGCGCGGAGCTGGACCTCGGCACGCTCGTGAGCAAGCGCCTGACGGTGGCCGGCACCACGCTTCGCTCGCGGCCTGTGGCGGAGAAGGCCGCGATCGTCTCAGCGGTACGCGATGAGGTGTGGCCGATGATCGAGGATGGGCGCATCCGTCCCGTGATCGACACGACGTTCCCGGTCGAGGAGGCGGCGAAGGCGCACGAGCGGGTCGCCGCCAACGCTCACCTGGGGAAGGTCGTGCTGGCCGTCACCGCTGCCTAGGCACTGGGCGGATGCGCTCGCGCAGGAGGATGAGCAGCGCCTCGACCCCGTCCATCGCGGTGATCTTCTTGCCTTCCTCGCGCGTGCGGGCGTGGTAGCTGATCGGCACCTCGTAGGGGCGCAGCCGGCGGCGCAGCAGCTTGCCGGTGACCTCCGCCTCCATGCCGAAGCCCTTGGACTTGATCGCCAGCGAGCGGTACAGCTCCAGCGGCATGAGCTTGTAGCAGGTCTCGAGGTCGCCGATGTAGCTGTTGTAGAGGATGTTGGCGAACAGGGTGACGCCCTTGTTGCCCATGACGTACCAGAAGGAGAAGGCGGCGTGCCCGCCGAAGCTCCGATTGCCGTAGACGATCTTGGCCTTGCCGTCCAGGACCGGCTCCAGCAGGCGCGGGATGTCCTTCGGGTCGTACTCCAGATCGGCGTCAAGGATGACCATGTAGTCGCCGTCGGCCGCGTCCACCGCGGTGCGGATCGCCGCGCCCTTGCCCTTGTTGCGCTCGTGGTTGATCGGGCGGAGGCGGGCGTCCTCCCAGCCCTCCAGGATCTCCCGGGTCCGGTCCGAGCTGCCGTCGTTGACCACGACCAGTTCGACGTCGCACGGGTACTCGACCGCCAGCGCCTGCTTCAGCGCCTCCGGCAGCCGCTCTTCCTCGTTGTAGACCGGCATCAAAATGGACAGCTTCATGGCGGCAGAACTCCAGCCTCACCCCGACAGATCGGGGACAGCGTAGCCGTTGACCCGAGGCCGGCGCACAATCGCGGTGCTGCGTGGCTCGCAGCACCGCTGAGAATACTGGATCCGGTGACGAACGACTATTTCTGCGCTGGAATCAGGATGAAGCGGGCGACCGCGTCGTCTTGCTGCCGAGCCCCGGCCACCCCGATCTGCTGACCGACCTTGACCTCGGCCGGCTGGACCGCCTTCCGCTTCTCGACGACTCGGAGCTGATCGCCGAGCGACCAGGTCAGTGTGAAGCCGTCCGTCGACTTGACCGTCACACGGTCGGCGGTCAGCTCGGTGATCACTCCTTTCTGGACCAGTACGGTGACCGTGGTTCCGTCCTTCTTCTGTACCACCGCCTCGCCGTGCAGCGTGTTCCTCGCCAGCAGTACGCGTACCGCCCGGCGCTTGCGCCAGTCCCGCTTGCCGGAAGGCGACGGAGTGACAGTGGACGCGGGGTCGATCGCGGCGGCGAATCCGGGTTCGGCGGCGGCCACCGCCTCCGGATCGAAGCCGAGCGCAACCAAAGCCTCACCCTCCGGAGTGAACTCTGCGGCGGCCTGGCCGGTCGCGCCGGCGACGTCGGCGGGTCCGCAGGCGGTCGCGCCACCGAGCAGAGCCGCCCCTAGCAGCATCGAAACAAGAACCTTTCGCATGTCCAGATGCTGCGCCGAGGATGCTCCCCGCCGATCAGTTCCAGGTACGAAGCTGGTAAGCGGTGTCCGGTGCATCTTGCACTCGTTGAAACTTCCGTGGACGTGTTCTCCAGAACGTTTCTGCCAGCGACGGCGGAAGCCGGTCTCCCGATGGCGACCGTCACCCGCCACATGCACGTGATGCGCCGGTGTGTCGAGCCTGACGACGGCGCGGTCCTGGTCACTCGATGCACGCGCCCGGAGCGGCCCCTCGGCCGGGAGTATCTGCTCGTCCTCACCTATCGGCGGCTCGTGGTGACGCAGGAGTCGCGACTGCTGCGGCAGATGCGGCTGCACCTCAATACCGAGCTGCGCCACCTGAGCAACGTCGTCTGGCACCCCGACCAGCGGCTGGGCGCCGTCGAGTTCGCGGCCACCGCGATCGACGGCGTACGCGAACGGTTCCTCATCAAGGTCGGGCATCCGAAGCACGTCTGGCACCTCGACGCGCTGCTCAGTCACATCTTCAAGCCGCGTACGCTCGCCACCCAGCGCACTGTCGCGACCGAGCCGCCCCGGCTGGTCAGCCCGCTGGGCGCGTACTGATCTGACCTCCGCCTTACCTGCCTCGTACAAAGTCTGTACAAGATAGGGCGGTGACCGACAAGGGACTGATCCTCGTCGTGGAGGACGAGCCGGCCATCTCCGATCTGGTCCGGCTCTACCTCCAGCGGGACGGCTTCGGGGTGCACGTCGAACGCGACGGCCCGGCGGGGCTGGCGGCCGCCCGGCGGCTGCGCCCGGTCGCGTGCGTGCTGGACATCGCGTTGCCGGGATTCGACGGCACCGAGATCTGCCGCCGCCTCCGGGCCGACGACGACTGGACTCCCGTCGTCTTCCTCACCGCCCGCGACGACGAGGTCGACCGGATCGTCGGGCTCGAACTGGGCGCCGACGACTATCTGACCAAGCCGTTCAGCCCGCGGGAACTGGTCGCCCGGCTCCGCGCGGTGCTACGCCGCAGCGGCGGGCGGCCGGAGCCGGACCGCAGCCGCACCGTCGGCGGCGTACGCCTCGATCCGGCCACGCGGACGGTCACCGCGAGCGGCCGGGACCTCGCCTTCACGGCGACCGAGTTCGACCTGCTCGCCCATCTGATGCAGCGGCCCGGCCGGGTGTTCACCCGGGAGGAGCTGCTCAGCGCGGTCTGGGGGTACGCCGCCCACGGCGGGACGAGGACCGTCGACGTGCACGTCGCCCAGGTACGCGCGAAGCTCGGTGCCGACGCGACCGTCATCCGGACGGTCCGCGGAGTGGGGTACGCGTGCGCGACGAGCTGACCAGGCCGCTGCAGCTGCTGACCCCGTCTCGACCGCGCCGAGCCGGCCTGGTCACCCGGGCGGCGTTCGCCGGAGCGGCGGTCGCGTTGGTCTCCGTGCTGGTCACCGCCCTCGTCGCGATCCCGATCGCGGTACGCGTGGCCGACAACCGCGCTCGCCAAGTGCTCGCCGAAGAAGCGCAGTTGGTGACCGAAGTGCTGCGGAACCGGCTCGACCGGGGGCGTACGGCCGACGAGGAGCGCCTCGCGACCACGCTGCGCAAACGAGACGTCGAGATCTACCTCATCCGCAACGGCGTCAGCGACCGCCCTGGTCTGCCGGAGTCGATCGTCCGGCAGATCAGTCAGGGCCAGTCGATCAGCCGGCGGACGTCGCTCGGCGGAAGACTGTCCCTCGTGGAGGGCCGCCCGGTCGGGGACGCCGACGGCGTGGTGCTGACCGCGCCGGCCGCCACCGGCACCGCCTGGGCCGTCCTCAAGGGACTATGGTTCCCCCTCGGGGCGGGCCTGCTCGCCGGGATGCTGGCCGGCGTACTCCTGGCTCGTCGGCTGACACGGCCGCTGCGGAACGCCGCCGTCGCCGCCGCCCGCATCCGCGCCGGGGATCACGCGGTACGCGTACCGGTCGAGAATCCCCCGGAGGTCGCCGATCTGGCGCTGGCCCTGAACGAGCTGGCCGGAGCGCTGGCCGTCTCGGAGGCCCGGCAACGCGAGTTCCTCCTCTCCATCTCGCACGAGCTGAAGACGCCGCTGACCACGCTGCGGGGCTACGCCGAAGCGCTCGCCGACGGGGTGGTCCAGGAGAACGAGACCGCGCCGGTCGGCAAGACCATGCTCGGCGAGGCCGACCACCTGGCCCGGCTCATCGACGACCTGCTCGCCCTGGCGCGCCTGGACGCGGTGGACTTCCCCCTCCAGACCGCGATCGTGGATCTCGTCCCGGTCGTCCGAGCGGTGCACGACGCTTGGCAGCCCCGGTGCACTGCACACGGCGTACCGCTGAAGGTGCAGGCGCCCGACGCGGAGCTGCGGGTGACCACGGACGCCGGCCGCCTCCGGCAGGTGATCGACGGCCTGCTGGAGAACGCGCTGCGCGTGGTCCCGCCAGGCCGGCCGATCGTGGTCGAGCTGACCGCGAACCCGCAGGCCGCGATAGTCCAGGTCCGCGACGGCGGACCGGGCTTCACCGACGACGACCTCGCCATCGCCTTCCAGCGCGGCGCGCTCCACCAGCGATATCAAGGGGTACGCAAAGTGGGCAGCGGGCTCGGCCTCGCCTTGGCGGCCGGACTGGTACGCCGATTGGGCGGCACGATCAGCGCCGGGCACGCGCCCGAAGGCGGGGCGGCGCTGACCGTGACCCTGCCGCGTTAACCGAGACTGAAGCTTCTGATGAGGGCGACCACCACGATGCCCACGAACATCACGCCCAGGGCTCCGTATTGGATGAGCGCGCGGTTCTTCTGCGGCGCGTAGGCGACGGCGGCGGCCGCGACCGCGCCGGTCACCAGACCGCCCAGGTGCCCTGCGATCGAGATCCCCGGGATCGTCAGGGTGAACACCACGTTGATCACGATGAGCACCAGCAGTTGCGAAGCGTCCCGGCCGACGCGTCGGAGCAGGATGAACAACGCCGCGAAGAGCCCGAAGATGGCGCCGGAGGCACCGACGGTCGGATAAGGGCCGTTGAACAGATAGATCGCGAGGCCACCGCCGAGGCCGGCGACCAGGTACAGCGCAAGGTAGCGCCAGGGACCAAGGGCCTGCTCGACGACTCGACCGACCACCCATAGCGCCCACATGTTCATCGCCAGGTGTAACAAGCCCGCATGCAAAAACATGCTGGTGAGGAAGCGGTAGGACTCGCCCGCACTGATGACGTCGAACTGATAGAGGATCCCGTCCTCCATGACCTTCTGGGACCCGTACATCGCGCCCCATCTGGTGAGCGCGCCTGAACCGCCGAGGAGGCCGCCCCAACCACCGCCGAACAGGCTGCCGACGCCACTGATCAGTACTCCGATGAGCAACATGGCCGCGTTGACGCCGACCAGAGCCTTGGTCACATAGCCCTGGGCGCCCAGACGGGCGTCGCCGCCGAACGCGGTGACGGGAGTCCGCTGGTTGCGCGAACCCTCGCGGACGCACTCCGGACATTGATGCCCGACCGACGCCGGGATCATGCAGTCGGGGCAGATCGGACGGCCACACCGTGAGCAGGACAGATATGTCTCACGTTGGGGGTGACGGTAACAGACCGGTACCTGGCCGACAGTTGTCATGCCGACCAGGCTACGTCAGCTTGCCGTGAAGCCGGTGGGCGCTTGCAGTCCCACCGGCTTGTCGTCCGCGACCGTCAGCTCCGGCGTACGCCGTTCTTCGACGGCGACGGCGTGTCGGTCATCTCGTTGGCCATCGCACGCGTCTCTTCGGCGGCGTTCCGGCCCATCCCACCGACCTTGTCGCCGGCGCTCCGCATCTTCTCCGCCGTCTTGTCCGACGCCTTCTCAAGGCCGTTGGACGCCTTGTCGAGGGTGTTGGAGGCCGACTCCATCGCGGTGTCGAGCGCCTGCGACGGGTCGTACTCCTCCCAGGTCGACCGACGGCGGCGGCGCATCACCAGCGCGGCGGCGGCACCGACGGCAACCCCGGCGGCGAGCAGGCCGACGGCCAGCCCGATCCGCTTCTGCTTCATCCGCTCCTCCCTCTTGGCCAGCTTCGCGAGCTTGGCCTTCTCCTTGAGGGCCGCCTCGGTCGCCTCCCGGGCGCCTTCCCGAGCGGCCATCACCAGCGGCGAGATCGTGCTCACCGTAGTGTCCCACCCCGACGACGCCAGGCCGCGGACACGCCCGGCGGCAGGCGTGATCATCGACCGCATGGCGTGGGCCCGTGGCCCGACCGCCGATCCCATGCCTCCGGCAGCGTGCGACGCGGCCTGCACCATGTGATCCCAGCCGGCGCCGAACTCCTCCTTGGCCAGTTGGCCATGCGTCTTCGGAGTCCCCCCGAAACCGAACAAAACCCCCACCTCCAATGGTGTCCCCGCAAACATCGTGCCCCTTCCGAGCAGGTCGCACCACCGGAACGCGCGATCCGCCCGTCCCCACCTCCGGACGAAGTGGGAGGATCGGGGGCGGCAATGAACGCCTCGCCGTGTCCTCGCACCGCCCGGTGCGCCGGACGGCGAGCCAGATGACGGGAGCAAGCACGTGGCTGACGCCCGCTACGCAATCCTGCACACCAGCCTCGGGCCGATCCGCCTGGAGCTTTACGGCAACCACGCCCCGAAGACCGTCCGCAACTTCGTGGAGCTGGCCGAGGGCACTCGGGAATACACCGACCCGCGCACCGGCCAGGCCGGCAACGGCCCGTACTACGAGGGCACGCCGTTCCACCGGGTGATCGAGGGCTTCATGATCCAGACCGGCGACCCGACCGGCACCGGCCGTGGCGGCCCCGGCTACACCTTCGAGGACGAGTTCCACCCGGAGCTGCAGTTCGACAAGCCGTACCTGCTGGCCATGGCGAACGCGGGCCCGAAGACCAACGGCTCGCAGTTCTTCATCACCGTCGGCGCGACCCCGTGGCTGAACTTCAAGCACACCATCTTCGGCAAGGTCGCCGACGAGGCGTCCGAGCAGGTCGTCATGGCGATCGCGACGACGGCGACGGACCGGTCCGACCGGCCCACCACGCCGATCGTGATCGAGAAGGTCGACATCGAGCGCTGAGCGCTCGGCCCGCTTTCCGCGCTGGATCAGGGTTCTCGGTCGAATCTTGGAGCAAGATTCGACCGAGAACCCTGATCCAGCGCTTTCAGGAGAGCGATCAGAGCCAGCCGGAGCGGCGGAACAACCGGAAGAGCAGCAGGGAGCCGCCGACCATCACGGCGAAGATGATGGGATAGCCGTACTGCCAGTGCAGTTCCGGCATCTTGTCGAAGTTCATGCCGTAGATCCCGGCGACCGCCGTCCAGAACGCCGCGATACCGGCCCACGACGCGATCTTGCGCATGTCGTTGTTCTGCTCGACCGAGACCTGAGCCAGTCTTGCCTGGAGGATCGAGTTCAGCAGGTCGTCGAAGCCCGCGATCTGCTCGACGGTCCGGGTCAGGTGGTCCTGCACGTCCCGGAAGTAACGCCGCAGCTCCTTGCCCACTTCGGACGAGTCGCCGACCAGCGACATGATCGGGCGCTGCAGCGGGAGGACGGCCCGCTTGAACTCCACCATCTCCCGCTTCAGCTGATAGATCTGCTGCACCTGGGCGGTGCCCTCGCGGGAGAAGACCTTCTCCTCGACCTCGTCCAGATCGTCCTCGAGCCGCTCGGAGGCGTCGACGTAGAGGTCGACGACGTGGTCGGTGACGGCGTACGCGACGGCCCAGGGCCCGAGACGCAACAGTTCCGGCCGGGTCTCCAGCTCCTTGCGTACGCCCCGGAGGGTGCACGCCTCGCCGTGCCGGACCGTGATCACGAAGTGGTCGCCGATGAGCAGCATGACCTGACCGGTCTCGATCACCTCGGCGTGCTCGCTGAGGGTCTCGTGCGGGATGTAGCGGGCGGAGCGCAGCACGAGGAAGGTGAAGCCCTCATAGCGCTCCAGCTTCGGTCGCTGTCCCGCGTTGATCACATCGTCGACGGCCAGCTCGTGCAGCCCGAACGCTTCGGCGATGCCGGTCATCTCCTCCGGACGCGGAGCGTTGAGGCCGAGCCAGACGAAGGCGGTCGGTTCGGCCCGCGCCGCCTCCAGCGCGCTGCGATAGTCGATCTCACCCGGACGGCGTACGCCGTCGACGTAGACCGCACAGTCCACAATGCCGCTGCGGCCGGGCTCCTCCGGCAGGCTTTCGTCGAACGTGCCACCCCACATCCGGGTGACTGCCCGGACCGGAGCCGTCCAGGCCCGCAATCCCTTGGGTTCGCCGTTGCCGATCCGATCCGCCATGACGCCTCCTCCCAAAGCCGTTCGTACGGCCAACAAGGCTACGCGCACTGAGAAGGCCGAGGGCGCCGGGCGGACCGTCCGCGTTCGGGGGGTGGGGGCAGGCGGCCCGCCCGGCGCGCTCGGGGGAAAGAGGCTCGGCAGCATTCTGAGCCGAGCGGCGCCCCGGCGGAAGGCCGGGACGCCGCCTTGTTATCGGTCGGTTATCCGATCAGGAGCTGGTACTGAGCTTCGGGCGACGGTTCAGCCGCGGACGGCTTCGATCGCCTCGGCCAGCCGGCGTACGCCTTCGTCGATCTCGTCCACGGTGACCGCCGAGAAGGCGAGCCGGAGCGCGTGCTCGCCGCCCTCCAGGAGGAAGTCGGAACCCTTGACGACGGCGACGCCGCGAGTGGCCGCCTCCGGCAGGAGCTTGTCGACGTGCACGTCCTCCGGAAGTTCGATCCAGAGGAAGTAGCCACCGTCGGGCTCGGTGAAGCGCACCCCCGGGATCCGGGCGCGCAGCGATTCGCCGAGCACCTTGGCCCGCTCGCCGAGCGCCTCGCTCACCTTCGCGATCGACCGGTCGATGTCGCCGGAGACGCAGAACTGGTGCACGATGCCCTGCGCGACCTGCCCGGCGGAGATGTAGGTGTTGGTCGCCGTCTTGGCGATCCCGTCGATGATCCGGCCCGGCCCGATCAGGTAGCCGACCCGGACACCCGGGCAGACCGTCTTGGTGAACGAGCACGCGTGGACGACGACGCCATCGGTGTCGAGGGAGATCATCTGCGGCAGCGCGTCGCCCCGGAAACGGATGTCGGCGTACGGGTCGTCTTCGAAGATCACGAAGTCGAACTCCCGGGCCAGCGCCACCAGTGCGTGCCGCTTCTCCTCGGACAGGGTCACCCCGGCCGGGTTCTGGTAGTTCGGGATGATATGCGCGAGCTTCGGGCGTACGCCCGCCTCGAGCAGCCCGCGCAGCTCGGTCACCGAGATGCCGTCGGGCTCGAGCGTCACCTGGTGAACGACGGCGCCCCGGTTACGGAGGTTGAGCAGGGTCCGGTCGTAGGTCGGCTTCTCCACGATCACGTGGTCGCCCGGCTTGACCAGGTGCTCGAAGAGGAAGGCATCGGCCTGCAACGAGCCGTTGGTGACCATCACCTGGTCGACGGGTACGCCGTGCTTGGCCGCGATCCACTCCCGGAGCGGCTGGTAACCGAGGCTGTTGCCGTAGGCGGTCACCCCGGCCGGGTCCGCGTCGAACGCACGGACGGCCGCGGCCTTCAGCCCGTCGATGTCGACGATGTCGAGCGACGGGGCACCACGGGCGAACGAGATGAGCTGCGCAGGGGACATAGCTGCTCAGCGTACCGATGGCCAGGCCGCGGACGCGCGCGACTTACCGGGCTCCCGAATGGTGAGCGGCCCGGTCAGACCGACGCCGCCGCCTCGGCCCGTCGCTGTGCCCAGACCCGCATGATGTCGCGGACGGAGATGATGCCCAGGACCTCGTCCTCGTCCAGCACGACCAGGTGCCGGAAGCCGCCGCGGGACATCGCCATCGCGGCCTCCTCCAGCGACCAGTCCGGCCGGGCGTAGACGACTTCCCAGGTGATATGCCCATTAGTCACCTCGACGTCCGGATCTTTGCCGGCGCCGATGGCGTAGAGGAGGTCTCGTTCGGTCAGGATGCCGACCCCGGCGCCGTCCGGGTCCATGACGATCGCCGACCCCACCCGGCGCGCCGCCATGAGCTGCGCGGCCTGGCGGAGGGTGTGTTCCGGGCCGACCACGAGAATCGGCTTGGTCATCGCGTCTCGGACAAACATCATCAACGCCGCCCTTCGGTCGTCACCTCACTGAAACGAACCGTATGGACATCCTCGCCGCGATGCGGCCAACACTCAAGACTTGACATATGTCGTCGGGTCACCCGGGCGGGGTGAGAAGGGTGACCGGCGGGTGAACGCCGCTTGTACGGACTTCCACTAAGCTGGTCGGGCTGCACCCGGGGCCGGCCCCCGGACCCCGCATCCAGCAGGAGGTTCTCCCATGATCGGTCTCGTTCTGGCCGCCGGTGCCGGGCGGCGCCTGCGCCCTTACACCGACACGGTGCCCAAGACACTGGTACCGGTCGACGGCGAGACCACGATCTTCGACATTGCGCTGGCCAACCTGGCCGCCGTCGGCCTCACCGAGATCACCGCCGTCATCGGCTACCGGGCCGAGGCCGTGGTCTCCCGCCAGGCGGCGCTGGAGGAGAAGTACGGGATCACGCTCACCCTCGTCCACAACGACAAGGCCGAGGAGTGGAACAACGCGTACTCGCTGTGGCTGGCGCGCGAGCACTTCGCCCAGGGCGCGCTGCTGGTCAACGGGGACACCGTCCACCCGCAGAGCGTGGAGCGGACCCTGCTGGCCGCGCCGGCCAACGGCATCACCCTGGCGATCGACGACCAGAAGAAGCTGGCCGACGAGGAGATGAAGGTGATCTTCGCGCCGGACGGCCGCCTCGAGCGCATCACGAAGCTCATGGACCCGGCGACCGCGCACGGGGAGTACATCGGGCTCACCCGCATCCAGCCGGAGGTCGCGGCCGACCTGGCCGACGCGCTCCAGACGACCTGGGAGCGCGACCCCAACCTCTACTACGAGGACGGCTACCAGGAGTACGCGAACCGCGGCGGCCTGATCACCGGCGCCCCGATCGGCCGCGTGGAGTGGGTCGAGGTGGACAACCACGACGACCTCGCCCGCGCCCGGGAGATCGCATGCCGCTACTGACCCGCTCGGTCCAGGCGCCGCTGACCATCGACGTCCGCCGGGGCGCCGTGGCCAGCCTGGGCAAGCTGCTCGCCGACGGCCGGGTGTCGGCCAACGGGGAGGTCGCCATCGTCGTCGGCCCGGGGCAGGGCGAGAAGATCGCCGAGCTGATCGCGCCGACCCTGAAGAAGGCGCAGATCCTGCACGTCACCGGCGGGACCCTGGAGTCCGCCCTGGAACTCGGTACGCAGCTGCGCAACATGAGCGTTGACGCGGTGGTGGGCATCGGCGGCGGCAAGACCGTCGACACCACCAAGTACGCCGCCAGCCGCTACGGCCTGCCGATGGTGACCGTCGCGACGAGCCTGGCCAACGACGGGATCGCCTCCCCCACCGCCACTCTCGACCACGACGGGGCGCGCCCGTCCTACGGCGTGCACATTCCGCTGGCGGTCTTCGTCGACCTCGACTTCGTGGAGTCGGGACCGGACAGCCAGACCAAGGCCGGCATCGGGGACGTGCTCTGCAAGATCAGCGCAGTCGCGGACTGGGAGCTGTCCGCCCGCGAAACCGGCGAGCCCGTCGACGGTCTCGCCGTGGCCATGGCCCGGTCCAGCGCCGAGGCGCTCATCAACCACCCCGGCTCGATCTCGGACGACGGATACCTGATCACCCTGGCCGAGGGCCTCATCATGGCCGGGTTGTCCATGGCGGTCGCCGGCACCTCCCGCCCGGCCAGCGGCGGCTGCCACGAGATCTCGCACTCGATGAACATCCTGAAGCCGGGCCACGGCAGCCACGGGGAGCAGGTCGGGCTGGGCGGCCTCTTCTGCACCTTCCTGCGCGGGGATCAGCCCCGCTTCCGGCAGATGTCGGCCGTGCTCGCCCGGCACGGACTGCCCCGGCTCCCGGCCGATCTCGGGCTGTCCCTGGACGACTTCGTCGAGGTCGTCGAGTTCGCCCCCAAGACCCGGCCCGAGCGCTACACGATCCTGGAACACCTCGGCGTCGGCGCTACGATGTCGCCGGCCAAGCTGCGCACCCTGGTGGAGGACTACGTCGATGCCGTCCGTCCGTGACTTCTACCAGGTCAACCGCGGTGGCGGACTGTTCTCGGAGGCCTTCAGCCAACGGCTCGGCGCGGCGATCGCGTACGCCGCGTCGCGGACGGGCGTCCGGCCGACGACGTTGACGCTGGCCAACCTCGTCGTCGGGCTGGCCGTCTCCGTCGTCGTGGTACTCCGCGCGGACTCCTGGGCCGGCTGGATCGGCGTCCTGGCTCTCGTCGGCTGGCAGGTGGCGTATGTCCTGGACTGCTCGGACGGCCAACTCGCCCGGGTCACCGGCCAGGGCTCCGCAGCCGGCGCCCGCATCGACATCCTCTGTGACGTGGCGTCGCAGATCGCTCTGGTCACGGCGATCTCGGCGGTCGCCGCGGCCCGCTCGGACGCGCCGGTCTGGCTGCTGACCATGTTCGCCGGGACGTGGATGGTCAACCTCATCACGAGCGTGCTGCAGTCCGGCCCGAACGCGGCCTCGATGATGCCCTCGCGGTCACTGCCCGTCCGGGTGGTCAAGCTGGTACGCGACCCCGGAGTGGTCTTCCTCCTCGCCGGGCTCGTCCTGGCGATCCAGCCCGACTCGGCCGTCTGGTACGCGGTCGCCTTCACCGTCGTCAACGGCGGGTTCCTGTTGGCCAGCATCGCCTTCACCGCGCGAAAGGCGTACCAGCCGAGCTGAAGCCGGCCGAGTTGAGCCGGCCGGGCTGGGCTAGGCGCGGCGGGATCCGGCGACGGACGAGTAGATCTCGATGAGGCGACTCGTCACCACGTCGGGATGGAAGTTGGCCAGGTAACGCTCCCGCGCGCTCTGCGCCAGCGAACCCGCTTCCTTGACGGCGAGCGGCAGCACTCCGGCGAGCGCGTCGGCGGTCGGGGCGACCACCCACCCCGCCGAGTCGATGAGGTATGGGCTGCCGCCCAGGGCGGTGCCGAGGACGGGCCGTCCGTTGGCGAGCGCCTCGATGATCACCGTCGAGAGCGGCTCGAACCAGGTGGACGGCACGGTCACGAGTGCGGAGGCGCGCATCAGGTCGCGTACGCCCGCCCGGTCGCGCGGTCCGAGGTATTCCACGTCGGGCCGCTCAGCCGCGGCGGCCTCCGCCAACGGCCGCAGGTCGCCGTCTCCGGCGATCCGCAGCGTGCCCAGCGTCCCCGGTTCCGTCCGGCGCCAGGCGTCCAGGAGGATGCCCAGGCCCTTCTCCGGCGACAGCCGCCCGGCGAACAGGACGCCTTCCCCGATCGGGGCAGGCGGGCCGGGGTCCTCGACCGCGTTCGGCTTGATCGCGATCCGCTCGGGCGGGATGCCGTAGTCCCGCAGGTGGGCGGCGATGCTCTCGGTCAAGGCGATGTAGCGGTCCACCGAATGCCAGGTGCCTCGGTGCACGGCCAGCGTCGTGGCCATGATCGCGCTCTGCGCCGCCGAGCCGCGGTAGCACTTGTGCTGGATCGCCGGTAGGGCGAACGCCTTGCCCTTGCAGTCGGTGCAGACGTGACCGTCCCGGAAGTACAGCCCCGGTGCGCATACCTGTCGGTAGTTGTGGACGGTCTGGACCACCGGTACGCCGTGCTTGTGCGCGGTCCGGACCACGCCCGGCGACAGCAGCGGATACGGGTTGTGCAGGTGCAGGACGTCCGGCCGCTCGCGGCGCAGCAGGTCGGCCAGCGCCCGGGTGGAGGATGGCGACCAGATCGGCGACAGCGGCAGCAACGCCTTCTGTGTGGCCGGCAGCGAGGGGATGTCGTCCGACTCGCGCTGGAACGGGACCACTTCGACGCCCGCCGCCGCGAGCTGGGCGGACTCCAGGTCGACCATGATGTTCTCGCCGCTCGGCGCGTCCGACCGGTAGCGATTGTGGGCGACGACGACCTTCACGGTGCGCAACGCTACCCGGTGGACTGCGCGAGGCGAAGGTCCGCCGCCACCGGCCGATGGTCGCTTCCGTCGGCGGGCAGCACCCAGGCGTGCGCGACGTCGACGCCCCGGATGAGGACGTGGTCGATGCGGGCCAGGGGGAAGCCGGCCGGCCAGGTGAACCCGAAGCCGCTGCCCGCCGCGGCCTGAGCGGAGTCCAGCTGGGCGGTGATCGGGGCGAGCGCCCGGTCGTAGACGCTGCCGTTCAGGTCGGCCAGCAGGACCACCCGGGAGTTCTTCTCGGCCGAGAGGGCTTCACCGAGCGCCTCCGCGCTGTCGTCGCGCTGGTCGGCGGTGAACCCCTGATCGACGTCCACCCGGACCGACGGCATGTGGGCGACGTAGACGGCGACCGTCCCAGCCGGGGCGCTCACCACCGCGCGGAGCGCTCGGTCCCAGCCGAGTCGCAGGTCGACCGCGCTCGACTCGGTGATCGGGTAGCGGCTCCAGAGCCCGACGGTCCCCCGGACCACGTGATACCGATACACCGAGCCCAACGCCTCCTCGTACGCGGAGACGGCGCTCGCGGGGATCTCCTGCAGACCTATGACGTCGGGATCGGCAGCGATGAGCGTCTGACTGGTGGCGGCGGGGTCCTCGTTTCCGGCCAGGACGTTGTTGCTGACCACCCGGAGATCGTGCGAGCCGCCGCCCTTGGCCGGGAGGACGATCTCGCCGAAGAGGGCGAGCCAGACGACGATCGGGAGCAGGACCGCGATGCCCGCCGGCGCCGAGCGCCGGTAGATCGCCAGCCCGGCCAGGATGGGGATGGGCAGCCCGAGCCAGGGCAGGAACGTCTCCAGGAGGCTGCCGAGGTTGCGCACCCCGTTCGGGATGTACCCGTGCAGGGCCATCAGCGCAGCCAGCACCACGGCGAGGGCGGCGATGACCCAGCCCCGTCTCCACGTCCCGGACACCTGAAGAACCTTATCGGTCGGGGTAACTTGGACGGGTGCCAGAACTGCCCGAAGTCGAAGCGCTCGCCGCCTTCCTGCGCGAGCGTGCGGTGGGCCACACCGTGAGCAGGATCGAAGTCTCGGCGATCAGCGCCCTGAAGACGTTCGATCCACCGGTGAGCGCGGCGGCTGGGCGGACAGTCACCGACGCCGGTCGGCGGGGCAAGTTCCTCGAGATCAGTCTGGGCGACGATCTCATGCTGGTGACACATCTCGCCCGAGCGGGCTGGCTGCACTACCGGGAGACCTTCACCTCGGCCACGCCGCTCAAGCCCGGCAAGGGCCCCATCGCGTTGCGCGTACGCCTCGACGACGAGTCCGGCTTCGACCTGACCGAGGCGGGCACGCAGAAGAAACTGGCCGTCTACCTCGTACGCGACCCGCAGTCGATCCCGCAGATCGCCTCGCTGGGCCCGGAGCCGCTCGGGCTCTCGCTCGAGGAGTTCGCCGGGCTGGTCCGCAAGCAGTCCGGGCAGATCAAAGGCGTCCTGCGGAACCAGCAGATCATCGCCGGGGTCGGCAACGCGTACTCGGACGAGATCCTGCACGCCGCCCGGCTTTCGCCGTACGCGCTCACCGGGAAGCTGACCGACGAGCAGATCAAGTCGCTCTACGACGCGATGCTCGACACCCTCACCGACGCGGTGAACCGGTCGGTCGGGCAGAAGGCGGCCACCTTGAAGGGCGAGAAGAAGGGCGGATTGCGGGTCCACGGGCGTACCGGGCAGCCCTGCCCGATCTGCGGAGACACCGTCCGGGAAGTCTCTTTCGCCGACTCCAGCCTGCAGTATTGTCCGACCTGTCAGACCGGCGGAAAGCCCCTCGCGGACCGTCGGCTGTCCAAACTCTTGAGGTGACGTGCGGAGAACTCAGAGTCACTGCATGATCAGCCCTCTTCCGCACCCGTCAAACGTCGGTATAGTGACTCGGGCTTCCTCCCCACTACATGTGAGCCCTGTCTCGGTGGTGGGAATGGAAGACTGGCGAACGTGGCACGGGAGGACCCGGGTGAGGTGACGACGAGTCTCAAGAAGCCTCCAGAGGTCGCGGGACGCACCGAGTCGGAGCCCACGCAAGAGCTTCCGACGGTTCCGGCTGCCGGAGAGTCCACAGGTCAACCCGCCGACGGCGGGCCGAGAACCGGCGCCGGTCGCCGGGCCGCCGCGGTGAACGGCGCTCGGAAGAAATACAACGGTGTCACGCGCTCGGTCTGGATGCGTACGCGTCCGCGGCTCGCCCGATGGCATCGGCCCTACATCATGGTGCTGATCGTCCTCGATTACGCCGCCGCCGTGCTCGGCAGCTACACCGCCGTCACCTGGTGGGAGACGCGGGCGAGCACCGGCCTCAACGTCCCGTTCTTCGCCGAGATCGCCTACGTGGCGTTGCCGGTCTGCTGGCTCATTTTGCTCTGGGGCAACGGGGCTTACGACCGTCGCCGGCTCGGCATCGGGGCGGACGAGTTCAAACGTGTCGTTCGTGCGGGCGTGGCCGTGCTGGCCACCGTCTCGGTCGCCGCCTTCGGTTTCCGTGTGCTGCTGTCGCGGTGGTCCGTGCTGACCGCCGTCCTCGGCGCCCTGGTCTACATGCTGATCCTGCGCGGACTGGCCCGGCGGGCGCTGCACTTCGTCCGGCGGCGCATCCGGCACGCCAACCACCGCACGCTGCTGGTCGGCACCCTGCAGGAGACGCTCTACGTCTACAAGATCGTCACGCGTAGCCCGGCCGCCGGGCTGCAGCCGGTGGCGATACACCTCACCGACGGCGTGTCGGCCGCCCGCCGGGCCCAGGTCCCGATCCCGGTCTACACGAACCGCAACATCATCGGGCTCGTCCACGAGGTCGGCGCCGACACCATCGCCATCTGCGGTTCGGCCAACTCCGAGCCCGGCAAGCTGCGTGAGCTGGCTTGGGAGCTGGAGGGCTCCGGCGTCGACCTGGTCGTCGCGCCGCAGATCACCGACATCGCCGGTCCCCGGGTGCACATCCGGCCGATCGAGGGCCTGCCGCTGCTGCACGTCGAGGAGCCGACGCTGTCCGGCGTCTCGCTCCTGGCGAAGAACGCGATGGACCGGATCTGCGCCATCCTCGGCGTCATCGCGCTCCTGCCGATCTTCGCGATCATCGCGCTGGCCATCAAGATCACCGACCCCGGTCCGGTGTTCTTCCGGCAGAAGCGGATCGGCCACGAGGGCCGCACGTTCCGGGTCTGGAAGTTCCGGACCATGTACACCGACGCCGAGGAGCGCCTGGCGACTCTGGTCGACCTCAACGAGAGCGACGGCCTGCTCTTCAAGATGAAGGACGACCCCCGGGTCACCCCGATCGGGCGGTTCCTGCGGGCCTCCTCGCTCGACGAGCTGCCCCAGCTCATCAACGTCATCCTCGGCGAGATGTCCCTGGTCGGGCCGCGTCCGCTGCCCGCCGGCGACGACGACTTCGAGGGCCCGGCCCGCCGCCGCCTGCTCGTGCGGCCCGGCATGACCGGCCTCTGGCAGGTCTCCGGCCGCTCCGACACGACGTGGGAGGAGGCGGTGCGGCTGGATCTCTACTACGTGGACAACTGGTCGCTCGCCTACGACCTGGCCATCCTGTGGCGGACGGTCGGCGTGGTCTTCGCCCGCAAGGGCGCGTACTAGCTCCGCGGCGCGCATGCCCACCGCTCTCGCCGCGCTCGCGCTCGTCCTGGCGTTGGCGCTCGCGGTGGGCGCGGTGGTCCGGCTCCGTCGCCGTCCGCGCATCGCCACCGCGGCCCAGCGGGCCACCTATCAGGTGCTCCACTCGGCGGGCCTGGCCGCGGAGCCGCTGCGGGCCGGTCTCACCCCGGCCTCCGCGACCCGGGCGGTACGCCATCTCCGTCCCCTGATCGGGTCGGCCGGTCTCGGCCTCTACGAGGACGGTACGCAGCTCGCGTTGGACGGCCTCGGTGGCCACCACTCGGAGCAGCTCGTGGCGGCGGCGAGCGCCGGGATCCGCTCCGGGCGTACCGCTGTCCTGACGATCGAGGAGCTGCCCTGCGAGCGGATCGACTGCCCGGTCCGGGGCGCGGTGATCGTGCCGTTGACCGGGGACGGCGTCACCGCCCGAGCGGCGTTGGCCGCCGTGACCTCGGATCGCCCGGCCCCCGGTCTGGTCCAGGCGTCCCTGGAGACCGGTCGCTGGGTGTCGGCCCAGTTGGCGCTGGCCGAGCTGGACCGGTCCCGCGCCCGTCTCGCCCGCGCCGAGGTACGCGCCCTCCGCGCCCAGATCAGCCCGCACTTCATCTACAACGCGCTGACCGCGATCGCCTCGTTCGTGCGTACCGACCCGGACCGGGCGCGGGAGCTGCTCGAAGAGTTCGCCGAGTTCACCCGGTACTCGTTCCGGGCGCACGGCGAGTTCACGACGCTGGCCGAGGAGCTGCGGTCGATCGACCGCTATCTGACGATCGAACGAGCCCGGTTCGGCGACCGTCTCCAGGTACGCCTGCGGATCGCGCCCGAGGTGCTGCCCGTGACGCTGCCGTTCCTGTGCCTGCAACCGCTCGTCGAGAACGCCGTACGCCACGGGCTGTCCCGCAAACCCGGGGTGGGTAGTCTGCGGATCGAGGCCGAGGACGCGGGCTCGGAATGCCACATCACGGTGGAGGACGACGGTGTCGGGATGGATCCGGCCATCCTGGCGAGGCGCCCCGGAGGCGGTGACCACTTGACCGAGGACGACGAGGCCGGCCAGCACGTCGGCCTGGCCAACGTGGACGAACGACTCCGGTCGGTGTTCGGCGACCGGTTCGGGCTGATCGTGGAGACCGCACTGGGCGCGGGGACGAAGGTCAGTCTCCGGATCCCGAAGTTCCACCCCGGAGTGTCCGCGTGAGTACGCCCGACGTTCCGGCCTTCTTGCGCGTCCTGGCGGTCGACGACGAGCCACCCGCCCTGGACGAGCTGGCCTATCTGCTGCGAGCCGATCCGCGCATCGCCCGGCTGCACACCGCCGCCGACGCGACCGACGCCCTGCGCATCCTGCGAGATCACGAGGTCGACGCGGTCTTCCTCGACATCCGGATGCCCGGCCTGGACGGGTTGGAGCTGGCCCGCGTCCTGCGGCGGTTCGCCCGGCCGCCCGCCGTCGTCTTCGTGACCGCGTACGACGACGCGGCGGTGGACGCCTTCGACCTCGGCGTGGTGGATTACGTCCGCAAGCCGATCCGGGCCGACCGGCTCGCCGAGTCCGTCCGGCGGGTCGTCGCCCGGCTCGTCCTCCCGGTCGCGCCGCCGGTCCCTGCGGGCGAGGACGTGTCGATCCCGGTGGAACTGGCCGGGGTCACGAAGATGCTGCCCCGCTCGGCGGTCCGCTGGGTGGAGGCGCAGGGCGACTACGCCCGGCTGCATACGGCGGGCGGCTCCCATCTCGTCCGCGTACCGCTGGCGACGTTGGCCGAGCGCTGGGCTGACGCGGGCTTCGTCCGTATCCACCGTTCGTACCTGGTGCAGATCAGACTTATAGGTGAACTACGGCTGACCAACACCGGCTACGTCGTCGTCGTCGACGGCGCTGAGCTGCCCGTCAGCCGTCGGCATACCCGCGAGCTGAAAGACCGTCTCGTCCGCGCCGCCAAGCAGGGCTGGCAACGCGGGGCCCCCGCCTGAGCCTCCTTCCAGTTACAGTCCAGTCCGCTGTGACGGACCCGCTGGTCTGACAGGAGAAGCCGGATGTCTGAGACGCCTGAACAGCCCCTGCCGCCGGAAGAGGCGACGCCGTCCACACCGGAGGCGGCCGAGGCCTCGCCCGCGGTCCCACCGGAGGCGGAACCGCCCGCGCCACCGGCGAAGCGGACCCGGCCGGCGAAGAAGGCGGCAGCAGGCGCCGATCCGGCCGCGGCCCCGGCGGCGAAGAAGGCCGCCCCGGCCAAGAA
>JABFYB010000204.1 GCA_013361475.1 Hamadaea sp. | reverse complement strand
CGGGAGGCGGCGGGCGGACAGAGACGGGTTAGTCGTCGGCGCCGAGGGAGGCCAGGACCTCGGGTAGTTCGTCGGGCTTGATGAGCACCTCGCGCGCCTTCGATCCTTCGGACGGCCCGACGATGCCCCGGGTTTCCATCAGGTCCATGAGGCGTCCGGCCTTGGCGAAGCCGACGCGCAGCTTGCGCTGCAGCATGCTGGTCGAGCCGAGCTGGGAGACGACGACCAGTTCGATCGCCTGCAACAGCAGTTGCAGGTCTTCGCCGATCTCCTCCTCCGCTTTCTTCTTGGTGTCGACCGGCGGCGGCGCGGTCACGTCTGAGCGGAACTGCGGTTCGCGTTGCCGTTTGCAGAACTCGACGACCTCGACGATTTCCTTCTCGTCGACCCAGGCGCCTTGGATCCGGATCGGCTTCGACGCGCCCATCGGCAGGAAGAGGCCGTCGCCTCGCCCGATCAGTTTCTCCGCGCCGGGCTGGTCGAGGATGACCCGGGAGTCGGCGAGTGAGCTGGTGGCGAAGGCCAGGCGGGACGGCACGTTGGCCTTGATCAGGCCGGTGACGACGTCGACGCTCGGGCGCTGGGTCGCCAGCACCAGGTGGATGCCGGCCGCGCGGGCGAGCTGGGTGATGCGTACCACCGAGTCTTCGACGTCGCGCGGCGCGACCATCATCAGGTCGGCCAGCTCGTCCACGATCACCAGCAGGTACGGGTAGGGCTCGATGACTCGTTCCGACCCGGGCGGCGGCTTGACCTGCCCGGCCCGCACCTTGCGGTTGTACTCGTCGATGTGGCGTACGCCGGCCGCGGCGAGGTCGTCGTAGCGCATGTCCATCTCGCGGACGACCCAGTCGAGGGCGTCGGCGGCCTTCTTCGGGTTGGTCACGATGGGCGTGACGAGGTGCGGAATCCCCTCGTACGCCGTGAGCTCCACCCGCTTGGGGTCGACCAGCAGCAGCCGCACCTGGTCCGGAGTGGATCGGGCGAGGATGGAGACCAGCAGCGAGTTCAGGCAGCTGGACTTGCCGGCGCCGGTCGCGCCCGCGATGAGGATGTGCGGCATCTTGGCCAGGTTGGCCACGACGTAGCCGCCTTCGATGTCCTTGCCGAGGCCGACCACCATCGGATGGCTTTCCTGCTCGGCTACCCGAGAGCGCAGCACGTCGCCGAGGGCCACGTCCTCCCGGTCGCTGTTCGGGACCTCGATGCCGATGGCGCTCTTGCCCGGGATCGGGCTGATGATGCGGACGTCCTGCGACTTGACGGCGTACGCGATGTTGCGCGACAGCTGCGTGACCCGTTCGACCTTGACGCCCCGGCCGAGTTCGACCTCGTATCGGGTGACCGTCGGACCCCGGTTGAACCCGGTGACCGCGGCGTCCACGTCGAACTGGTCGAAGACGTGCCGCAGCGCCTCGATGACGTCGTCGTTCGCCTTGGACCGGGCGCGTGGCGCGGCTCCGTGGCCGAGCATCGTCATCGGGGGCAGCACGTAGTCGCCGCCCAGTCCGGGCATGGCGAGTTGCTCGAGCTTGACCGCCTTCGGCGGCGGCGGGGTGTGCGCCGGTGCCTCCAGCTGCTTGCGCTCCTTCTTGCGCGTACGCGGCAGGACGATGGTCTCCTGCAGGTCTTCGATGACCTCGCCGTCGATGTCGCCCGGCCCGAACGGGTCCGGCAGCGGCTTGCGGCGACGCGGCGGCAGCGACGGGCGCTCGTCGACGTCGGCGAACTCGTCGTCGTCCTCGGTGGACCCACGGCCGCCGAAGAGCCGGTCGCTCAGCGCGGCCAGCCGTTCGGGCACCTTGTTCAGCGGCGTCGCGGTGACCACCAGCACGCCGAAGACCAGCAGCACGATCAGGCCGGGGACGGCGACCCAGCCGCTGACGGCGTCCTTGAGCAGGCCACCGGTGACTGCGCCGATGATGCCGCCGGCGGAGTCGCGCCCGGTCTGGTCCGCCGGCGACTGGCTGATGTCGAACAGGCCGGTCAGCGCCAGCAGCAGGCTGCCCCAGCCGACCAGGCCGCTGCCCTGCCGATTCTCCTCCGCCGCGTGCCGCATCATCCGGATCGAGGTGAAACCCAGCAGCAGCGGCAGTCCATTGGCGACGGAGCCGAAGAAGAACCGCACCTTGTCCGCGATCCACGCACCGACCGGACCGCCCGCGTCGAACCACAGCGCCACGACGAGCAGCAACGCGACCACCAGACCGAGCAGGCCCAGGCCGTCGCGGCGATGCTCCGTCTCCAGCTCCCGCGCCGTCGCCGCCTTCTGCCCCACGGCCCGCGCGGCCCAGCCGGTGGCCCCGGCCAGGCCGAAGAACAGCCCGCCGGTCACCTTGCCCAGCACGTCCAGCGGCCCCGGGAAGCTCGCGGTCCGCCGCCTCGCCGTCGATCTAGGAGGGGTACGCCGAGAGGTGCGGGACGCGGGGGTACGTGCCACCGCAGTGGACGCCTTGGGCGGGTTCACGCGGCGGCTCGTGGTCGGGGTGGTACGGCGCGCCATGCTTGACAGCGTAGAGGAGATCATCAACGAGGTGCGGCATTCGCGAAAGCGTGTCACACCCCGCTCTGTGGTCAGACCTCCAGAACAGACGGCACGATCATCGGCCGCCGCCGGTACGCCTCGTTGACCCACTTGCCCACCACTCGGCGTACCAGCTGCTGGAGCTGGTGGGGGTCGGTGATGTTGTCGGCCGCGGCCCGATCGAGGGCCTGGGTGATGAGCGGCAGCACCGGGTCGAACGCGGCCGGGTCCTCCGAGAAGCCCTTCTGCGAGACGGTCGGGCCGCCGACCACCTTGCCGGTGACCGAGTCGACGACCACGGTGACGGCGATGAAGCCGCCGTCGCCGAGGATCCGGCGCTCGGTGAGCAGGCTCTCGCCGACGTCGCCGATGGCCAGCCCGTCCACGTAGACGTAACGGCTCTTGACGTGACCGACCAGCTCGGCGCGGCCGTCGACCAGGTCCACGACGTCGCCGTCCTCGCAGAGCACGATGCGATCGGGCGCGACGCCGCTCTCGACGCCGAGCCGGGCGTGGGCCCGCAGGTGGCGCCATTCGCCGTGCACCGGCATGAGGTTGCTGGGTTTGACCACGTTCAGCAGGTACAGCAGCTCGCCGGCCGGCGAGTGGCCCGAGACGTGCACCTTGGCGACGTCCTTGTGGATGACGGTGGCGCCCTGCCGGGCGAGCTGGTTGATCACCCGGTAGACGCTGGTCTCGTTGCCGGGCACCAGCGAGCTCGCGAGCACAACGGTGTCCCCCGAGGCGATGGTGATGTGCCGGTGGTCGCCGGTGGCCATCCGGCCCAGCGCGCTCATGGGCTCGCCCTGCGACCCGGTCGACATCAGCACGATCTGCTCGGGCGGCAGCGTGGTCGCCTCGTCGATGCCGATGAGCAGGCCCGGCGCGATGTGCAGCAGGCCGAGCTCGCGCGCGATGCCCATGTTGCGGACCATCGATCGGCCGATGAAGGCGACCTTGCGGCCGTGCTCCTCGGCCGCGTCGAGCACCTGCTGGACACGGTGGACGTGGGAGGCGAACGACGCCACGATGATCCGGCCGGTGGCCTTGGCGAAGATCGAGCTGATCACCGGCCCGATCTGCCGCTCGGAGGTGACGAAGCCGGGGATCTCGGCGTTGGTCGAGTCCGAGAGCAGCAGGTCGACGCCCTCCGCGCCGAGCCGGGCGAACCCGGCCAGGTCGGTGATCCGGCCGTCCAGCGGCAGCTGGTCCATCTTGAAGTCACCGGTGTGCAGCACCAGACCGGCCGGGGTCCGGATGGCGACGGCCATGGCGTCCGGAATGGAGTGGTTGACCGCGAAGAACTCGGCCTCGAACGGACCGAGCTGCTCTCGCTGTCCTTCCACGACGGTCAGCGAGTAGGGCGTGATCCGGCGCTCGGCGAGCTTCGCCTCGACCAGGGCCAGCGTGAACCGGGAACCCACCAGGGGGATGTCGGGCTTGTGCGCCAGAAGGTAGGGCACCGCTCCGATGTGGTCCTCGTGCCCGTGGGTGAGGACGATCGCCTGGACGTCGTCGAGCCGGTCCAGAATGGGCTCGAAGTCCGGCAGGATCAGGTCCACGCCGGGTTGCTCGGTGTCCGGGAAGAGCACGCCGCAGTCGACGACGAGCAGCTTTCCGTCGAACTCGAAGACGGTCATGTTGCGCCCGATCGCGCCCAGCCCGCCCAGCGGGATGACGCGTAGTCCGCCTTCCGGCAGCGGTGGCGGTGCGGGCAACTCCACGTGCGCTTCGGTCACTTCAATACTCCTGTGGTCCATGGGCGGCGGCGAGCTGCGCAGCCGCGTTCGCGAGTCAGAGAGGCAGGCCGGCCGCGGCGCAGTCGGCCCGCAGCTGCGCGAGTTCGGCCTCGGTGGCGTCGACCAGCGGCGGGCGCAGCGGCCCGGCGGGCAGGCCCTTCGCGTTCATCGCGGCCTTGACGAGGATCGCGCCCTGGGTCCGGAAGATTCCGGTGAACAGCGGCAGCAGTTGCCGATGCAGTCGCAGCGCCTCCGCCGTGTCCCCGTCGTGGTACGCCGAGATGAGGTCGGCCGCCAACGCTCCGGTGAGGTGGGTGGACGTCCCGACGAGGCCGCTGGCGCCGACGGACAGCAGCGGCAGGGTCAGCGCGTCGTCACCGCTGTAGTACGCGAGGTCGGTGTCTCGCAGCACCCAGGAGCTGGCGGTGAGGTCGCCCTTGGCGTCCTTGACCGCGACGATCCGGTCGTGCTCGGCCAGGCGGAGGAACGTGTCGGTCGCGATGGGCACCCCGCTGCGACCGGGGATGTCGTAGAGCATCACCGGCAACCCGGTGGCGTCGGCGACGGTGCGGAAATGTGCCAGCAGCCCGGACTGCGGGGGCTTGTTGTAGTACGGCGTGACGACGAGCAGGCCGTGCGCGCCCGCCTTCTCGGCGGACCGGGCCAGCTCGACCGTGTGGTGAGTGTTGAACGTGCCGACTCCGGCGACGACCTTGGCCCGATCCCCGACCGCCTCGACGACGGCGCGCAGGACGGTCTCCTTCTCCGCGTCCGAGGTGGTCGGGCTCTCCCCGGTGGTCCCGTTGATCACGAGCGCGTCGTTGCGTTGCTCGTCCACCAGGTACGCGGCCAGCCGGGCGGCGCCGTCCACGTCGAGCGAGCCGTCGGCCCGGAACGGGGTCACCATGGCGGTGAGCAGGCGGCCGAACGG
>JABFYB010000505.1 GCA_013361475.1 Hamadaea sp. | reverse complement strand
TCCGGAGACACAGCTCACGGGTGGTGCGGTGAAGTTCTGGGCGACCGCGCCCAGCACCGGGACGTACCGGATGTTCTTCGACTTCCAGGTGAGCGGCAAGGTCCACACCGCCGCGTTCACGCTGGTCTTCGGGAACTGACCGTCGTCCGCCCAACCACACTCGGATTGGGAGGACACCAATGCAACCGCAGAACGCGCCCCGCAGCGTCGACCAGCTCAGCGTCATCGAGCTGAGCATCGGCGGGATGACCTGCGCGACCTGCGCCGGCCGCGTCGAGAAGAAGCTCAACAAGATGCCCGGCGTCACGGCGTCGGTGAACTTCGCGACCGAGACGGCGCACGTCTCCTACGAGCCCTCGGTGACCGTGAACGACCTGGTCGCCACGGTCGTGGCCACCGGCTACTCGGCGACCCCGCCGGAGCCGGAAGAAGCGCCCGAGTCGGCGGAGGCCGAGCGGGATCCCCTGCGAGACCGACTCGTCGGCAGCATCGTGCTGTCGATCCCGGTCGTGCTGCTCTCGATGATCCCGGCCCTCCAGTTCGACAACTGGCAGTGGGCCGCGCTCACCCTGGCCGCCCCCGTCGTGACCTGGGGCGCGTGGCCGTTCCACCGGGCGGCGCTGCTCAACGCGCGCCACGCCACGGCCACCATGGACACCCTGATCAGCCTCGGTGTCGCGGCGTCGTTCCTGTGGAGCCTCTACGCGCTCTTCATCGGCGACGCCGGGATGACCGGCATGAAGATGCCGCTCGACCTGTTCGCCCGCTCGGTCACCGAGCAGCACCTCTACCTCGAAGTAGGCGCCGCACTGACCACGTTCCTGCTGGCGGGGCGCTGGTTCGAGCACCGCGCGAAGCGTACGGCGGGATCGGCTCTGCGTGCCTTGCTCCACCTCGGTGCGAAGCAGGCGACGCTGCTGGTCGACGGCCAGGAGCGTACGGTGCCGGCCGCTCAGCTCAAGGTCGGCGACGTGTTCGTCGTCCGGCCCGGGGAGAAGATCGCCACCGACGGGGTGGTCGTCGAGGGCGCCAGCGCGGTCGACGCCAGCATGCTGACCGGCGAGAGCGTACCGGTCGAGGTCGGGCCGGGTTCCGACGTCGTCGGCGCGACGGTCAACGCGGGCGGGCGGCTCATCGTCCGCGCCACCCGGGTCGGTGCGGACACGCAGCTCGCGCAGATCGCCAAGCTGGTCACGGAGGCGCAGTCCGGCAAGGCTCCGGTGCAGCGGCTCGCCGACCGGATCAGCGCCGTCTTCGTCCCGGCGGTCATCCTGGTCGCGCTCGGCACGTTCGCCGGGTGGCTCGCGGTCACCGGCAACGTCACGGCCGCGTTCACCGCGGCGGTCGCGGTGCTGATCGTCGCCTGCCCCTGCGCGCTCGGCCTGGCCACGCCGACCGCGCTGCTCGTCGGCACCGGGCGCGGCGCCCAGCTCGGCGTCCTGATCCGGGGGCCGGAGGTCCTCGAGTCCACTCGCCGCGTCGACACGATCCTGCTCGACAAGACCGGCACGGTCACGACCGGTGTCATGGCGCTCGCCGGCCTCTCGCCCGCCGAGGGGTTCAGCGCCGACAAGCTCCTCTGGTACGCCGGAAGCCTGGAACAGGCCAGTGAGCACCCCATCGCGCGAGCCGTCGCGGCGGCGACCCCGGAACTGTCCCGGGTGGACGACTTCACGGCGCTGCCCGGGCTCGGGGCGTCCGGCGTGGTCGACGGCCGGGCGGTCTTGGTCGGGCGGGCCTCCCTGCTGTCCGACAACGGCGTAGCCGTGCCGGCCGACGGAGCCCGCGAGGACATGACGTCAGTGGCGGTCGCCGTGGACGGGACGTTCGCGGGCTGGGTGCACGTCGCCGACACGGTCAAGCCGACCTCGGCCGACGCGATCGCGGCGCTGCGCCGGGAAGGACTGCGGCCGGTGCTGCTGACCGGCGACGCGGCCGGTCCGGCCCGCCTGGTCGCCGATCAGGTCGGCATCGCCCCGTCTGACGTCGTGTCGGGTGTGCTCCCTTCGGGCAAGGTCGACGCCGTCCGGGAGCTGCAGCAGCGCGGTGCGGTGGTCGCGATGGTCGGCGACGGGGTCAACGACGCCGCCGCCCTGGCCGCGGCCGACCTCGGTCTCGCGATGGGCACCGGCACCGACGCCGCCATCGAGGCCGCCGATCTGACCCTGGTCCGGGGCGACCTCACGGCGACGGTGGACGCGATCCGGCTGTCGCGGGCGACCCTGCGGAACATCAAGCAGAACCTGTTCTGGGCGTTCGCGTACAACCTGGTGTTGATCCCGCTGGCCGCCCTCGGCCTGGTGACGCCGGTGCTGGCCGGCCTGGCGATGGCCTTCAGCAGCATCTTCGTGGTGCTGAACAGCCTGCGGCTCTTCAGGTTCCGCGGCTACTCGGCGGCCGCCGAATAGCTCGCGGCCAGCCGCCGCAACAGCTCACGAAGCTCGGGCGGGTTCACCGCGGTGAACCCGACACCGAGCTTCGTGACGTAGGTGACCAGGCCGAGCAGCGAGTTCGTGCCGGTCTGGAAGAGGCAGGTCTCGTCGTCGATCGGGACGAGGAGGCCTGCCTCCGGCGGTATCCGGTCGGCGAGCGCCTCGGCCGAGGCGTGGAGCCGCACCTCCGCCTGATGGGGCCAGGCCTGGGAACCCACCCCACGGCGTACGCGGTCGGTCGCCTCCTCGTCGGTCAGCTCCCTCGGCGTGAACCGGGGGCCGGCGGGTGGCCGGGGCGTGATCCGATCCGCCCGGAAGGTACGCCAATCGCGCCGGTCGAGATCCCAGGCCAGCAGGTACCACCGCTGTCCGGTGTAGACGAGTCGCTGCGGTTCGACGGACCGGGTGGTGTCGCCGGAGTGTCCCGTGTAGTCGAACCGCAGGCGCTCATGGTCCCGGATGGCGGCGGCGATGACCGTCAGATGCTGTGGATCGACTGCGGGACCACCGCCTGCCGCGAAGACCGTCGCTCGGCGTACGGCGTCGACCCGGCCCCGGAGCCGCGTCGGCAGGGTCTGCTGAAGCTTCGCCAGTGCGCGTACCGACGGCTCTTCGATGCCCGCGACCGAGCCCGCCGCGGCCGCGCTGAGCCCGACCGCGACGGCGACCGCCTCCTCGTCGTCCAGCAGCAGCGGCGGCACCGTCTTGCCGGGGCTGAGCCGGTAGCCGCCGGTGATCCCGGTGCTGGAGTGGATCTCGTAGCCGAGGATGCGCAGCCGCTCGATGTCGTTCCGCACGGTCCGGCTGGTGACCTCCAGCCGGTCGGCCAGCTCCGCGCCCGACCAGTCGCGCCGCGACTGCAGCAGGGCGAGCAGCCGTAGAAGTCGGACCGAAGTCTCCAGCATTGAGGAATCATACGTTCCACAAGGCTCGTTAACCTGGTTCTCATGAGCACACTTCGCGGACTCGCCACGATCAGCCTCTTCGCCGACGACCTGGACGCCGCCGCCCGGTGGTACGCCGACCTCCTCGGCGTC
Source organism: Hamadaea sp. (assembly GCA_013361475.1). GTDB lineage: Bacteria > Actinomycetota > Actinomycetes > Mycobacteriales > Micromonosporaceae > Hamadaea. The sequence goes on along the minus strand of JABFYB010000505.1, from coordinate 1,726 downwards.
GAGCCCTACTTCTCGCGGGACGGCTACCGGGAGTTCCGCATCGGCGACTACCAGCACGAACTCGGCATCATCGACCGGCGCTTCGCCCCGCCGTCCAGTACGCCCGGCGGCGTGATCGCGTACTGGCACGTGGACGACCTCGACGGCGTCTTCGCCCGGCTGCTGTCGATGGGCGCCACGGAATACCAGGGCATCCGCGAATGGGGCCCCGGTTTCGTCACCGCCTCGGTCGTCGACCCGTTCGGCAACATCCTCGGCGTCATGACGAACAAGCACTACGTCGAGATGCTCCCGTGAACCCGCTGGTTTTCGCCGACGCCGACGCGTTCGCCGCCTGGCTCGACGAGCACCACACCCAGGAGGAGGCGATCTGGCTGAAGATCGCCAAGAAGGGCTCACCGCACCGCACGTTGTCGAACATGGACGCGGTCGAGGTCGGGCTCTGCTACGGCTGGATCAGCAGCCACCGTAAGCCGCTCGACCAGGACTTCTTCCTCCAGCGGTACTCACGGCGGCGGCCCCGCAGCCCGTGGTCGCAGGTGAACAAGGACCTCGTCGCGAAGCTGACCGCCGACGGGCGGATGCGGCCGCCCGGGCAAGCTGAGGTCGACGCCGCTCAAGCCGACGGGCGCTGGACGTGATCATCGCGCACTTCCGGAAGGTCGCGTACCTATCCGTGGTGCGGTGAGGTACCTGGGCCTCCGGAGATCATCACTTGAGGGCGAGCGCTAGTTCGCGGGCGGTGTCGGCGAGCAGCGTGGCGGGGCGGATCGGCGTACCGGCCAAGGCACTGATCAAGGCGGTGAAGCCGGGCAACGGATAGCCGTCCGGCTCGGCGACCGCCGGGGCATGCCGGGCCAACGACGGCCGGCCCCGCTCCCACGCCTCCAGCACCTCGTTCCGGGACGGCACGCCGAATCCGTGGCCGACCGGGGCGGCGTGCCGGAGGCGTACCAGGCCGGAATCGCCCAGCGTCGCCGCCAGCTTGCAGCCGACGTCAAGCAGCTCGATCTCGGCCCGGCTGTGCCGCAGCAGCACCGAACACGGCCGGGGACAAGCCGCGGCGCACACGCCGAACGCGTGCGACGTGAGGGAATGCAGCCGATCCAGGTACGCCCGCCAGCCGCTCGGCGGCTCATGCGCCACCTTCACCGAGCGCAGGGCCGCCGACTTCTCCGCCTTCGTCTGCGGACACTCCCGGGTGTCCTCGCCCCAGAGGCTGTTGTCTCCGCGTACGTCGGCCGGCAGCCGGGCCGGATCGCCGGCGTGCCCCAGCACCCGCTCCCAGACCAGGAGCGAGGCGTACTCGCTGACGATGTGGACGGCGGCCACCACACCGGTCATCTCCCGCCGCTCCCAGCGCGCTGCGATGACCTCCAGCAGCAGGGCGTACGCGGGACGCAGCGACGCCAGCGCCCCACGGTCCGCTTCGCCGGGCGCCTGCGGCATCCGGCACGCGAGTGCCCGCGTACGCAACTCGGCCGGGACGTGATCCTCGCCGAAGTCCTCCGCGTCCAGATCCAGCAGCCGCTGGCCGAAGACGCACAACTGCTGCACCTGGGCGATCTCGCGGGTGGACAGCTCGACGTCGGCGCCCTGCGCGACGAGGGCCGCGACATCGGCGAACGAGTAGCGCTCGGCGAGCGAGATCAGCACCCCGTGAACCGTCTCCACGCTGCAAAGCTTCCCACGCCCGCCGGCGATTTCGGCGCTGAGCGGGAATTAG
>JABFYB010000056.1 GCA_013361475.1 Hamadaea sp. | reverse complement strand
CGGGCGCGGTGCCGATCGCGGCCGCCGCCGAACTGCCCCGCGAGCCCGGCCCGGCGATGATCCTGGCGCTGTCGGTGCTGGTGGGCTCGGCGATCCGGCGACGGTCCGCGGTGTGGGCGATCGCGCTGACCATCGCGTACGCGGTCATCGTGGTCGGCAGTGATCTGCTCGCCCCGGCGGCCTCGTCCGACGCGATAACGTGGCTCGCCGTGCTCGGGTGGCTCGGCGCGGTGGCGGCCGGATTGAGTCTGCGCCTGGTCGACCTGCGCCGCCGGTTCGCCCTCGACCAGGTACGCCGGGAAGAACGCGTGGCGCTGGCCCGGGAACTGCACGACGTCGCCGCGCATCACCTGACCGGCATCGTCGTGCAGGCCCAGGCGGCGCAGATCGTCGCGCGTACGCGACCGGCGGAGGTCGCCGACGCGCTGGCCGAGATCGAGTCGGCGGCCGGCGACGCGCTGACGGCGACCCGGCGGGTGGTCGGCGTCCTGCGGGACTCCGGTGACGCGGCGCCGATCACGTCGCAGCCCGAGAGCCTGGCCGAGCTGGTTCGCCGGTTCCCCGGCCCGGCCGTCGACCTGCGTACGCCGCCGGGGCTGGAGACCGGTACGGCCGGGCCGCCCGAGTTGGCCGCCACCGTCTATCGCGTCGTCCAGGAGTCGCTGACGAACGTGGCTCGGCACGCTCCGGCCGCCCGCCGGGTCTCCGTCGCCGTGTCGGCCGCCGACGGTCTCGTCACGGTGCTGGTCTCCGATGACGGCCCGCCCGGTCCACCGTCCACCGGGGACGGTCACGGCCTGCTCGGGATGCGGGAACGAGTCGAGGCCCTCGGCGGCACACTCGACGCCGGTCCGGGGCCGGACGGCGGCTGGATCGTCCGCGCCGTCCTGCCCGGGCCGAGCCGGGGTGCGGCGTGACCATCAACGTCCTGATCGCCGACGACCAGGCGATGGTTCGCAGCGGGCTTCGGCTGATCTTGTCCGACCAGCCCGACATCCACGTCGTCGGCGAGGCGGCCGACGGGGTGGACGCGATCGAGCAGGCCCGGCGGCTACGGCCGGACGTGTGCCTGGTCGACATCCGGATGCCCCGCCTGGACGGGCTCGCCGTGACCCGGGCGCTGGCCGGGCCGGGCGTCGCCGAGCCGCTGCGGGTCGTCGTGGTGACCACGTTCGACCTCGACGAATACGTCTACGGGGCGCTGCGTGACGGCGCGGCCGGCTTCCTGTTGAAGGACTCCGGCCCGGCGCTGCTGGCCGAGGCGGTGCGGGCTGCCCACGCCGGCGACTCCCTCATCTCGCCGTCGATCACCGTACGCCTGCTGCGGCACCTCACGGCGTCGACGCCGGTCGACCCGGTCAAGCCGTGGCGCAAGCTGTCCGACCGCGAGCTGGACGTCGTCCGGGCGATCGCCCGGGGCCTGACCAATCAGGAGATCGCCGCCGAGCTGTTCATCTCGCTGAGCACGGTGAAGAGTCACGTCTCGGGCATTCAGACCAAGCTCGGCGTACGCAATCGCGTCGAGATCGCGGCGTGGGCCTGGCAGACGCGCCTGGTCTCCTAGTCCCGCCGTGTTCATTCTGCTCAGGGCAGCGTTCCCTCTGCTCAGGGCAGCATTCCGTCTGCTCAGGGGCAGCGGATGACCTGGCCCGCGTACGCGAGCCCGCCGCCGAAGCCGAGCAGCAGCACCGGCGCGCCGGGGGTCAGTTCGCCGCGTCGCAGCAGTTTGGACAGCGCGATCGGAATGCTCGCGGCGGAGGTGTTGCCGGACTCGGTGACGTCACGGGCGACGATCGCCTTGGGTGCGCCGATCTTCTGGGCGACCGGTTCGATGATCCGCAGGTTGGCCTGGTGGAGCACGATGCCGCCCAGGTCCTCCGGGCTGATCTCGGCCGCGGCGCAGATCTCGCGGGCGATGCCGGGCAGCGTCGTCGTGGCCCAGCGGTAGACCTTCTGCCCGGCCTGGGTGAACTTCTGCTCGCCCTCGATGACGACGGCGTCGCCCATCTCCGGGAACGATCCCCACACGACCGGGCTGACCCCGGGCTCCTCGCTGGCCGTGAGCACGACCGCACCCGCGCCGTCGCCGACCAGCACACACGTCGTCCGGTCGGTCCAGTCGGTGAAGTCGGACAGGCGCTCCGCGCCGATCACCACGGCGGTCGACGCCGAGCCGACGCGGATGAGCGCGTCGGCGGTGGCCAGCGCGTGGCCGAACCCGGAGCAGGCGACGTTGACGTCCATGACCGCCGGGGAGCCGAGCCCGAGGCGGCGGGCCACCCGGGCGGCGATGTTCGGGCTGCGGTCGAGCGCCGTGCAGGTCGCCACGATGACCAGGTCCACGTCGGCCGGGTCGACGCCGCCCTGCCGCAACGCGTCGGCGGCGGCCTCCGCGGACAGCAGGTCGAGCGGCTCCTCCGGACCGGCGATGCGGCGTTCGGCGATGCCGACACGGCTGCGGATCCACTCGTCGTTGGTGTCGACCAGCTGCGCGAGATCGTCGTTGGTCACGACCTTCGCCGGCTGGAAATGCCCCGCTGAGACGACTCGGGAACCACGCATCGGCGTCACCCTCCATGATCGCTTGCCGTAGACGCTGTCTACCACACGGCGATAGACACTGTCTACGGCCTGCTCAGAGCATGAGAAGCCGGCCAGGCTCCAGCACCCGACCCGTCGTCTCCGGCGGCCGCCCTACTGAAGGACGAACCAGGCGGGGGCGCGGCGGTTCGGCCTGGCGGGACTTCGCGCCCCGAATCAAGATCGTGTGCCCGTGGTCTGCGATTTCTCCCCGAATTTCAAGATCATTTACCGTTGGTGTGCCGGAAACGGCCGCATCGCGCATACGGAAGGCGCATGATCAACGAATGGGGGCCGATAGGGCAGACCACGGGCACATGATCTTGACCTGCGACGGTCGACCCGGCAGACCGACCGCCCAACGCAGGCGACCCCAAGGCACGACCGCCCTGGCGCCCACCGTCCCAGGCCAGACCGCCCGACGCCCGAGGCCTGACCACACCGGACGGGGCGGTCAGTCCGTCAGTGGGCGGTAGCGCAGGTTGACGACCTCGCGCGGGTCGCCGTCGCCGACGCGTCCCAGCGGGATCGTCGGCCCGCCCGGGTTGTCGTAGAGCCGCTTGCCTTCGCCGAGCAGGACGGGTGCGACGTGCAGGTCGATCTCGTCGATGAGGCCCAGCTCCAGCAGCTGCCGGCCGATCGTCGGCGAGAACACCTCCAGGTTCTTGCCCTTGGCGGCTTCGAGTCCGATCCGGACGGCTTCGGCGACGTCGCAGCTGAGGAAGGTGACCCCGGCGGTCGGGGTCGCGTCCTCCGGGTGGTGGGTGAGCACGAAGAGCGGCCCGTCCCAGCCCCCGCCGTAGGGCCGCGCGCCGTTGATGACCTCCCAGCCGTCGCGGCCGGCGAGGATCGCGCCCGTGCTCTGCACGTACTCGTCGATCAGTCCCGGCCGGACGGTGGCGCCCGCCAGCCAGTCCATCTCATGGTTCGGCCCGGCCACGAAGCCGTCCAGCGACATCGTGAAGTGCCAGAGCACTTTGCCGCCCGCCGTCTGCGGCGCGAAGTCGGTCATCTCTTCTCCTCGGGTTCAGACCAGGAACAGGCAGAGCGGGTGCCCCGACGGGTCGAGCACGACCCGTAGGTCGTCGCGACCTTGGGCCTCGGGCAGGGTCCCGCCGAGCGACAGGGCCAGTGCGACCGCCTCGGCCAGTGCCGCCTGCTCGTCCTGCCCGTCGGCCGGCTCGACCTTCAGATCGAGGTGGATCATCTTCTGCTGCCGGCCGGGCTCCTCCGGCCAGGTCGGCGGGACGAAGTCCGGGGTCCGCTGGAACGACAGGCCGGTGGCGCCGCCGGGATCGCGCATCAGCACCCAGTCGGGCTCGACCGCGGTGGGCTGCCAGCCGAGCAGGCCGCCGTAGAACCGAGCCATGGCCTGGGCGTCGGAGCAGTCGAGGTTGACCGTGCGAAAGCTCACCTTGGTCGTCATCGGGGCACCCTAACCGCGAGCTACGACAAAGCGGGTCAGGGCACGTCGATGAGTTTCCGCAACGATCAGTCCCATCCTTCGTCGCTGCGGGTCACCGCGACCGCCTGCCGCAACGACCGCACCGGTTCGGCGTCCGCCCGGTCGGGATGCCACACGAGCACCCACGCGTACGCCGCGTCGCCGGTCAGTTCGGGATCGAGCCGCCGCCGCACCGTGCCCGGCGGATGCGGGGTCGACCGCAGGCTCAGGGTCACGCAGACGCCCTCGGCGACGAGGTCCAGCGCCGTCGTCGCGGTCGGGGTGCTGACGGCGTACCGGACGGGGTCGAAGCCGGCCCGGTGGCAGGCGTCCACGACGAAGGCGTTCCATTCCGGAGCCAGCCCTTCCGCCGGCAGGTAGAAGCTCTCCCCCGCCAGGTCGCCGAACGGAATCCGGCGGCGGCGGGCCAGCCGGTGCCCAGCGGGCAGGACGAGGTCGACCGGCTCCCGGCGCACCACCTCGTACGCCAGCTCCGAGCTCACTGCGCTGTCATGGGAGACCGCGCCCAGACCGCAGAACCCGGCGTCCAGGTCACCGGCGAGGATCCGCCGGCGTTGACTGACGCTGCCCTCCGCTCCGACGACCACCCGAGCCTCCGGATGAGACCGGCGCAGCCGGCTGAGCACGGCACGCGGGGTGGCCAATTCCGCGTCCAGGACGTCGACGCGGATCACGAGGTCCTCCCCCAGCGCAGCGATGCCCGCCCGGATCGCCGCGACCGCGCGTTCGGCGTACGGGTGGAAGGAGCGGCCCGCGTCGGTCAGCTCGACGCCCCGGGTCGTGCGGTCGAACAGGCGGCTTCCGGCGTACCGCTCGAGCCGCCGGATCTGATTGCTCAGCGCGGGCTGGGAGACGAACAGCCGTTGAGCGGCCCGGGTGAAGTGCAGCTCCTCGGCGAGGACGAGGAAGTAGCGCAGCAGCCGCAGATCGATGTCGTCGGCGGCCGACCCCGCCTGACCTGGATTCATAACCAGATCCTGTCACTGCCGCAGCGCTGTGTCTTGGACCGGGCCGGGCTTCCCGCCGCAGACTCAGGACCATGAGGGAACACATCAGGATCGCTGATCATCTGATCGGGCCGGGGCATCGGCCGTTCATCATCGCCGAGATGTCGGGCAACCACAACGGTTCCCTGGACCGGGCGTTGCAGATC
>JABFYB010000140.1 GCA_013361475.1 Hamadaea sp. | reverse complement strand
CTGGCTCCGCACAGTCCGTCCCGTGACAACACCGGGCACATCTTCCTCGACTACGATCCCGGGCGGCTCAACGGCGTCATCATCCTCGGCCCGAGCCCGGCCGGCTTCGACACCTACGAGACGCTGCCCGCCCCGGGCGAGTACGCCCAGCGGTTCTACAGCGCAACCGTCGTCGACACCGATCACGACGGACGCTTCGAGATCGACTCCGCGCTCAACGACTGCGAACCGGACTGCGCCGGCGGCACCATTCATCACACGAGCTACCACTGGAGCGGCAGTGACTACATCGCGCAATAGCCGCCGTCGGTGTTGATCAACGTCCTCAACCGATGCCACGGAAGGCACTGACCAATGCATCCCGATAAACACCCACAGATCGCGCCTTTCCGAGAGTTGTTCGCTCGGTACGAGCGGCACCGCTGGATCGCCGGAGGGTGGGCGGTTGACTTCCTCGTCGGTGAAGTACGCAGGGAGCATTCCGACCTCGACGTGCTCGTCCTGGCCGCCGACTTTGACCATTTCGTTGACCGAATGCGCCCATTCGAGCCGATGGTCATCGACGGGCCAACGAAGGAGCGCCGGCCCGCGGAACGGGGATTCGACATCGAACCGGGCCGAATGACCGTCGAGTTCACCAGAAACCTGCCGCCAGGCTGTGGAGACATTCAGGTGCTCTTCGCATTGAGCGACGACTCGGACTGGATCTTCCATCGAGGGAGGAAGGTTCGATGGCCATTGGCCAACCTCACTCGGCATAGCCCGAGTGGTACGCCCTACCTCACGCCGGAGATCGTGCTTCTCTTGAAGGCAAGGGACAACCGGGAGAAGGATCAAGCCGACTTCGTCGACGCGGTCCCCTTCTTGAGCCCAGAGCAGTTGTCATGGCTGCGCCCCCGCCTGGCTCCGCCATGGAATCAGCCGCACCCCTGGGACGCCACGATCGCCGAGGCGCTCGGCGAGGACCTGTCAGCGGATGGACGGTGACGGGGCGGGAGTGGGGGAGTCGCATGTCGATCCGACCGCGCCGGCGCTGAGAACGAGCTCCAGCTCCGGCCCGACCGGACCGCTGTGTGCGTACACGCCTGCGTGGGCGGATCGCTCGCCGATCCGCTTGCAGAAGCGGACGGTGCCTGCGGCGGGTTCGCCGCCTCGGTCCATTTCCTGCCAACCGGCGGCCTCCGCGGCTGGGCCGAACGTCTGCTGCAATTGTTTCGCGCCGTAGACCTGCGGCGTTGTGAACCTCCGGCGCACCTCGGCGAACTGGGGGCCGAGGGGAGAGCCGCCTTGCTCGGCGTCGCACTCGTGAGTTTTCGCCTCCTCCTCGGTCAGACGGCCATCGGGTGGTGTCACCGCGTACAGCGGATCGGCTCGGAACGTGTCGATCGTTTCTGCCTGGTCCGCTGGAGCGAAGCACAGCAGGGGTGACAGCGCGTTGTGCCGGACGACGACGAACCAGCCACAGATGGTCAACATCGCGATCGTCCCGGCGGCGAATACGATGAGCGCGCGTCTCGATGAGCTCATTGGCAGCCCCTAAGATCGCAGGAGGTCGATGGGTGAAGCTAGCGTAACCCTCACCTCGCCGCGCCGGCCGCCGATGACAGATCGCCTCGGCCGGCCCTCATCGGGGTACCGGCCGAGGCGCTGCGCTCCTTCAGGAGTGCACTCGGGTCATCGTGGATTCGTAGCCGCCGCCCGGCCAGGTCCAGGCACCGGCGGCGCTGTCGCCGGATTCGTCGAAGGTACCGCGGTAGTACGCGGGGGAGCCGGGCTGGCCGAACCAGATGGTCAGCTCGCGGCCGGTGATGTCGTAGGTGTATTCCAGCAGGTCGCCGCTGCTGCCGAAGTAGTGCGAGCGCAGCGTGCCGCTGTCGGCGTCGTATCCGATGTATTCGACGCCGTGGGTGGCGTGGCCGTCCTGGATCAGGTGGACGTGCTGGATGAGGAAGTGGCCGCCGGGCATCCATTCGTAGGTGACGGTGCCGTCGTGGCCGGGTCCGCTGATCGTCCAGGTGCCGACGAGCGTGTCCAGGGTCTTGAGGGCGGGGTGTGGCGTGGCGGACGTGGGCTGGGCGGTGTCGAGAACCTGCTCGGTCATGGTCGTGTCCCTTCGGTGTGTGGCGGATGTGGTCAGTGGTTGCGGGTGAGCCGGGGCAGCCGGTGGCGCAGGCTGACTGCCAGGCCGGCGGCGATCAGCCCGAAGACCGCCGGCACGGCCGGGTTGGCGCCGATTGCGACGTTGGTGATGACGGCTCCGGCCAGCAGCGCGGTCAGTGCGACGGCGGCCAGTGCGGCCAGGCGCGGGATCAGCAGTGCGATCGCGCCCGCCACCTCGCATACGCCCACGAACAGGCGCAGCCACTGGCCCCAGCCGATGTCGGTGAACAGGTCGATCATCGTCGGATCGCCGGAGAGTTTCAGGACGCCGCCGATGGCGATCTGCAGCGCGAGCAGCACCTGGATTGTGACGCGGACGATGGTCGCGACGCGGCGCGGCGACCGGCCAGGCGCGTCGGCGGTGTTGTCGATGGTGACGTTCATGGGTTCCTCCGTGGCTCGTTTGCCTCTTGCGCCTGGGACGTCGGAGCCGATGCGGAGTCCTCGACAGACCTCGGCAACTTTTTTGGAGATCTTTTTCGGGTCGTTCTTAGGCGGCCCCTATCTGGTATCAAGGTGGCATCCGGCCAGAGTGGAGGGACCGCATGAAATACATGATCATGACGTACGGTGGCTCGTCGGACTGGGATGCGCTGGCCGGGGCCGGGCCGGACGCGATGTCGCCGGAGCAGATCGCTGCCCATTTCGCGGCGATGCAGGCGCTGCAGGAGGAGCTGTCCGCGACGGGCGAGCTCGTCGCCGCCTTCGGCCTGTCCGAGCCGGACCGCGCACAGACCGTCGACGTCCGCACGGGCAGCCCGATTGTGTCCGACGGGCCCTATGCCGAGACGAAGGAGTTCCTGGCGGGCTTCGGCATCGTCGACGTCGCCGACCACGAGCGGGCGGTGGCGCTGGCGGCCCGGTTCGCCGGCGTCGTGTCGTCTCGTGTCGAACTACGGCCCGTCCACGGATGATCGCCGATCTGCTGCGCGATCTCACGCCGCAGGTGCTGGCAGCCGTCGTGCGCCGCTACGGGCACTTCGGCGAGGCGGAAGACGCCACGCAGGAAGCACTGCTGGCCGCCGCCACACAGTGGCCGCATCAGGGAGTGCCCGACAACCCACGCGGCTGGCTGATCCAGGTCGCGTCCCGCCGCCTGATCGACCACCTGCGGAGTGAGGAGTCGCGCATCCGGCGCGAGGCGGCGCTGGCCGCGCAGACGCCAGGCGGGCAGTGGCTGGCCCCGCCGGCCGACGCCGATGACTCGCCGGACGCCGACGACACGGTCGCGCTGCTCATGATGTGCTGCCATCCCGCGTTGGCCCCGGCGGCACAGATTCCACTCACGTTGCGTGCCGTCGGCGGGTTGACGACCACCGAGATCGCCCGCGCGCTCCTGCTACCCGAGACGACCCTGGCCCAGCGGATCAGCCGGGCCAAGCAGCGCATCAAAGACGCCGGAGCCACCTTCGAGCCGCCCACCGACGATGACGTGGCGGCGCGGCTGCCGGTAGTCCTGCAGGTGATCTATCTGATCTTCACCGAGGGGCATACCGCCAGCTCCGGCCCGGCACTGCAGCGCCGGGATCTGGCCCACGAGGCGATCCGGGTGGCGGGGCTGCTGCGTGACAGCCGTCCCGACGATGCCGAAGCCGCCGGTCTGCTGGCGCTGCTGCTGTTCACCGACGCTCGCCGGGCGGCCCGGACCGGGGACGGGGGTGAACTCATCCCGCTGGATCGGCAAGATCGACGCCGGTGGGATCATCACGCCATCGGCACTGCCACGACTCTGCTGACCGCGGCCTTGGCGCGACGGCGGCCGGGCCCGTACCAGATCCAGGCCGCGATCGCAGCCGCGCACTGCCACGCCGCGAGCGCCGCCGATACGGACTGGCCGCACATCTTGACCCTCTACGACATGCTGCAACGCCTGGACGACAACCCGGTGGTGACTCTCAACCGGGCCGTGGCCACCGCGATGGTGCACGGACCGCAGGCCGGGCTCGATCTGCTGGAGCCGTTGTCCAGCGACCCGCGCATGCGCGACAACCACCGGCTGACCGCAGCGCGAGCGCACCTGCACGACCGCGCCGGCGACCGCGCGACCGCCGCCGACCTCTACCGGGTCGCAGCACGGCAGACCGCCAGCGGCCCGGAGCGCGACTACCTGCTGCGGCAGGCCGACGCGATCCAACCGGCTACCTGATCCCCGCCGGGCATGCGGCGGCATCTGCACGGTCCGGGCGAACCGTAGCTCGCTTGGGTAGGTGGTGCGTGCGGTCTGCTTCCGTGGAGCCGGCAGCCGGGCGGGCCGCGCTGGCAGTGATGCGAGGACGACCCCGTCCACGTGCCGTGAGGGCCTCGTCCCGAGGACGCTCATCTCTACGGCACGGTGGACGGCTTCCTGAGCCACAGAACGCCAGGTCGCAGCGCGCCGTCAACGAAACGTCAAGAAACCGCGTCCGGGCGTCAAGAAGGCGTAAGGACCTCTGTGAACCCACTACCCGCGGTTGTTGACTTCGTTGGCGCGGCCGAAACGCGGTCGCAGAAATGCCATCGGAGTGGTCGTGAGCGGCTTCCGGACCGGGGTGAACCCGCCGCTGGGGCAGATCCCGCAGGGAATTCTGGTCGGCGTCGGGTCCCTGGCCGTCATCGCGGCGGGTTTCGTCGCGTCGGCGTTCCCGCCGGCTGACGTCGTGCCTCGGTACGGCGTACTGGTCCTGGTGGTGCTCGCCTTCGCGGCGGCGACGGCCGGGTGGACGGCACCGTTGCTGACCGCCGTGATCGGGTTTCTGGTGTTCGACGGGTTCCTGGTGAACACACTGGGCCAGCTCACTTGGCACGGGACCCCGGACGGGCTGCGCCTCATCGCTCTGGGCACCGCGGTGATCGCCGGACGCCTGGTCGGCGATCTGATCCACGGGCCGGGCCGCGAGCGACCGCCGATGGCGACCTCACATTCACCTATCGAGGAGGACGAGCACGATGCCTGATCTGGCGTACGTGCTGATCACCGTGGCGGCATTCGCGGTCATGGCCCTGCTGGTCAAGGGAGTCGAACGGCTGTGAGCGCCGCAAACGTGATCGGTCTGATCCTGTCCA
>JABFYB010000152.1 GCA_013361475.1 Hamadaea sp. | reverse complement strand
CCGTCGATGTCATACCCGTACGCGATCGACGCGACCGTCGCCCCCGCCGACGTCTTCAACGTGTCGGATGCGAGGCGGCTCGCACTGTCATACCCGAAGCTGCGATAGTCGCCGGTGCCATAGGTCTGTTTCGTTACCCGCGACAATCCGTCATAGGTGTACGAGACGGTCTGCCCAGTCGCGGCGTCGGTCACTCCAGACAGCCGATCCACCGTGTCATAGGAGTAGGTGCTCGTTCCAGACGCGTCCGTTCGCGAAGCGACCAGACCGTCCGGGGTGTAACCGAACGACGAGCTTCCCGACGGGCCGGTCGCCGACGTGAGCAGACCCCGGTCGTTGTACGCGAACGTGTCCGTCCCCGTACCCGCCTTCATCGACGTCAGTTGCCCGGCCAGGTCGTAGCCGAAGGTGCGGCCGACCGTGGTGGCGTCAGCGCCCGATCCCGCCTGAGCCGTCAGGTTGCCCAAGGCATCGAACGTGTTGGCGACCACCACCCCACCGGGCTGGGTCTGCCTCACCGCCCGGCCGGCCGCGTCGTAGGAGATCGTCCACGTCCGGTCGTTCGGGTTCGCCGTGGTCGCCGGTTCGATCTGCGACTCCAGCAGCCCCCACGAGTTGTAGGTCGACAGATGCTTGTTACCCCGCCCATCGGTGTACCGGGTGCGATGACCCTGCAGGTCGTAGCCGAACGAGGTGGTGATCGACGCCGACGCCGAGATCGGCTGCGTCTCCCCCGTCACCATCCCCGTCGCGTCATACGCGAACGTCGTCGTGTGCCCCAGTGCATCCGTCACCGACAGCTGATTGCCGTTCCCGTCGTAGGCCGCCGAGATCTTCGAGATCAGCGCACCTGTGCTGGCGTACGCCTTGACCATGGTGTTGTTGCCCGGCTCGTCGTAGACCATCCGGCGCTTCGACCCGTCCGGCGCGGTCACTCCGACCTGCCGGCCGAGGTGGTCGTATCCGAATTGGGTCGAGTTGCCGGCCGCGTCTGTCTGGGTGATCACGTCACCGGCCGCGTTGGCCGCGTAGGACACGTAGGACCCGGACGGCTGGGTGACCTTCTGCAGGAACCCGGCGCTGCTGTACGCGTACGACGTGGTGAACGTGCTGGAGCTGGAGCGCTCGAACGACGAGTCGGTAACCTTGCGCCCGAGGTAGTCGTAGGTCGACTGGGTGTAGGCCCCCAGCGGGTCGACGGTCTTGAGTAGCTCGTCGTTGAGGTCGTAGGCGTAGGTCGTGATCGCGCTGTTGGGTTCGACTGTCTTGGCCAGCCGCCCGAACTGGTCGTAGGTGTAGGTGGTGACCTGGCCCAGCGCGTCGGTCGTGGAGGTGATGTTGCTGGAGCCGTCGAAGGTACGCGACACCGTGGCGCCGGTGATCGTGGTACCGCCTGGCGGCGTGTACGACGGCAGCTTGGTCGACGTGGGCCGGCCCGCCGCATCCCGCGTGATGACGGTGACGTTGCCGTCCGGGTCGAGCAGCTCGACCTCGTCGCCGAAGGTGTCGTAGCCGGTGGTGGTGACCGGCCGCGAGGACACCGGGGTCCCACCGTTGGACTCGGCGTTGACCGTGGCACTGGTCGTGACGACGAGGTTGTCGGACTCGTCGTACTCGTAGTACTCGGTGTTGCCCAGCGGATCGGTCTCCGACAGCTTCAGCCCACGCTGGTCGTAGGTGTAGGTGGTGCTGCTGATGACGTCGCCGAGGGGCCGGACCTCCGACCATCCTCGGCCGTACAGTTTGGACACATCCGATGCCGGCAGGGGTCGCTGGTAGACCTGCACCTGGGCGATGGAGCCGCCGAACGGCGCTTCGGGCGCCCCGTTGTACTTGGAGCGGCCGATCGCCAGGGAGCCACTGGAGGCGATCGGTGTGGTGTCGGTGGCCGTGCCCTCGGCCATGCCGTTGACGTAGAGCGTCATCTTGCCGTCGGCGGCGTTGTAGACACCCACGAGGTGGGTCCAGGTGTTGAGTGTCGGTGCGGCGGTGGACCGCGCCGTCGCTGAGGACGCCGCCGTCGTGTCGGTGAGGTTCCGGGTGAACGACCAGCGGTTCTCCGTCTTCAGGTACTGCAGTTCGAAGCCGGAGTTGACGCTCGCGTCCTGGGAAACGACGGACTGAACAGCGGAGTTCGCCGAGAGCTTGACCCAGGCCATGACGGTGAAGCTTTGTGTGGTGTCCAGGACGGGTTCGGCTGTGGTGGCCCAGCCGGTGCTGCCGTTGAACGCCGCAGCACCGCCGGACCAGGTCACACCGTTCGTCGCAGTCGCGGTGAAGTCGTGGTCGGAGCTGTCGACGACATTGGTGCCCTTGGTCGCGTTGAGCTTCCACCAGCCGGCCGGTGACAGCGGTCCGGACGAACGCACGAAGTCAGACGTGATCCGGCCCGCGGTGTCGTAGGCGCTGCCGACCATGCCGAAGTAGCCGGTGTAGTCGCCGTACCACTTCGCGGTGACCTGGTCGTCGTTGTTGTAGGTGTACAGCGTCTTACGAGCGACGCCGTTGGGGTCGAGCGTCTCGTCGGCGACGCGGCCGACGGCGTCCACTGTGTACTTAGTCTCGGTTGTGTTGTTGTTGTCCAGTTCGCGGATCACGTTGCCGGCCGCGTCGTACTCGGTCTGCTCGGCGATGAACGACTGGCTGCCGTCGGAGTTGCGCTGGATGACAGCGACCTGGAGGTTGTTGTCGGTGTAGGTGTAGGCGGTGACGAAGCCCATCGCGTCGGTGATGGAGGCGAGCCGGCCAGCCGGGTCGTACGCGCGGGACTCGGTCACCAGATCGGTTGCCGGCGACGGATTGTTCGGGTCACCGGTGTAGCCGATCAGTGTGGTCGTCAGCAGATGCCCATTCGCGTCGTACGTGTAGCGGGTCTCGACGCCGGTCTCGTCGACCTCCTTGGTCATGTTGCCGTACAGGTCGTAACCGAAGGTCGTCACCTTGCCGGTCTCGTCGGTCGCCGAAGCGATATGGCCGAGGGCGTCGTAACTGTTCTTCAACGTCCGCGCGGCATCACCGCCGGTGGCGTCGCTGATCGTCTGCTGGGTGATCTGCCCGTCGTAGTTGTAGGTCGTCGTCGTGACCGCGGTGTGCACCGCGCCGGTCACCCGGTTCGTCGTCGCCGGGTCGATCTGCTGCACGATGCGCCCGAGCTTGTCGTAGCTGACCCGCATCACCAAACCGGCCGGATAGCCGTCGGAGACCTCGGTCCTGGTGACGACCCGCCCGAGCCCGTCATACGCCAGCCGGGTGATCAAACCCGCCGGGTCGGTCACCTGCGCGACGTCACCGTTGGCGAAGTAGGTCGTCGTCTGCACCTGACCGCCCGGCGAGGTGATCCGCCACGGCAACCCCGCAGGGGCAAAGCCGCCGTCGGCCGCCGCGATCGTCGTCCCGTCGGTGTATTCGGTCGTCAAGACCCGGTTCAGCGCGTCGATCGTCCTCGTCTTGTTGCCGTACCCGTCGTACTCGAACTTCGTGAGGTAGGTGTTGTCCGTCGCGCTGGCCGACCGGCCGTCCCGGATCTCCGTCAGCTGATCGTTGCGCAGATCGCCCGGCGACGCCGCGTTCAAGTAGTACGTGTAGTAGACCGTCGAGCACTTCCCGGCCGACCGGTCCTGACAGGTCTGCTCCGAGATCGTGTTACCGCGCGCGTCGTGCTCGCTGGTGGTCACGTTGCCGTTCGGGTCGGTCACCGTCCGCAGGAAGCCGTCCTTGTAGCCGTACGTCGTCTGCCGCTCGGACCCGCCGTCGGTCCAGATCTCCGCCACCTGCCGGTTGCCATTGTCCACGTCGTACAGATAAGTCGTCGTCGCGTTCAGCGGATCGGTCACCACGATCCGCTTCGCCAGGGCCGCGCCTGCCGCGTTCGCCGTCGCGCTCTTGCCGGCCGCGACCTGATCGGCGACCTGCGCCGCGCTCACCTGCGACGCGAAGAACGCGAACTCGCCGATCGACCCGGGGAAGTAGCCCGACGAGTCCCCGTCGTACCCCGCCCAACTGGACGACCATTTCCCCGCACCCAGGTAGGCGTACGCGGGCGCGGTGGAGGGTGCGACCCGGGTCGCGTTGCGGGTTCCGACCAGTGTCCCGTCCAGGTAGAGCGACTGGCTGCTGCTGCTCGCGGCCAACGCCACGTGGTGCCACTTGCCGTCGGCCACGGACGTCGCGGTGGTCAAGACGTTCGCGGCGCTCCCGGTCCAGAAACCGCCGCGCAGCTTGCCGTCCACACCGACATACAGCGCCGGCACCCAGCTGCCGGCCGCGTTGACGTCGTCCATGGACATGCTTTGGTACGCGTACAGCACGCCGCCCTTGGTCGATCCGGACGGCATGCTGAACCACATCGAGACCGAGTTCGGCGCGGTTCCGGGGACCTCGGTGGCCGGCAGCTCGACGTAGGAGGTGGTTCCGTTGAACTTGGCCGCCGTCGCGTCGGCGAACGGGCCGGCGGAGCCGAGGGTCACCGTGTTGTAGGTCGCGACGCCGCCGTTGACCTCGTTGACCGCCTCGGAGACGCCGGTCTCGTTCATCCGGAGATAGTCCGCCGGGCCGCCGGACAGCACAGACGCCGCGTAGATCTGCGACGAGCCGGAAACCGTGGGCGTGCTGATCTTCCAGGTGCCGTTGTGCTCGTCGATCACCTGCGTCACGACCCCGCTGACCGGGTCGTAGGTGATCTGGGCCGCCGTCGCACCCGACGGGCGCACGATCTTCGTCAACGGGTGCGCCGCCGCCGCGGCCGTGCCACGCAGGCTCGCCACGTCGGCGGCGGTCAGCGTCCGGTCGAACAGCGCGACGTCGGAGATCGTGCCGGTGAAGTAGTTCGCGTACCCCTGACTCGACGTGCTCGACTGGTGCGACTGGTCCGGCCACGCGCCGCCGAGGAAACCCGCCCCGATGTACTCATGCGTCGCGCTGTACGCGTCGACCAACGTGATCAGCCCACTCCGGGAGCCGACGACCTGCCCGTCGAGGTAGAGCGTCTGCGTGTTCCCGGCCGCCGCCAGCACCAGATGATGCCAGGCCCCGTCGGTCACCGGATTCGCCGACACGATGCCCGCTCCGACGTCGTTGGTCCAGAACGCCGCCCGCAGCTTGCCACTGCTGCCGATGTAGATGCCCGGCGTGTAGTTGCCCGCCGTCGTGCCGGCGGTGATCGGGTCCTTCTGATAGCTGAACAGCACCGAATCCGGCGTGGTCGTCTTGAACCACATGCTCAAGGACTGATAGCTCGCCGCGGTCACCAGCTTGCCCGGTACCTCCACATAGGAGGAGGTGCCGTTGAACGCGGCGGCGGTGGCAGCTGACCCCGGCAGCGGCCCGGACTGGCCGAGCTGCACGTTGGCGTAGGTGGCCGCGTCGGTGCCGCCGTTGTCGAGCACAGTGCTGGCCGCCTTGGTCGCACCAGCCGCCTCCGACAACCGCCAATACGAGTGCGGACCCGCATCCAGCAATGCCGTCGGGTACTGCGACCCGGTGCCGTACTCGTACACCGTGCAGTGCGTCGCGTCAGTCGGCGGGCACACCTTCGTCAACTGGTCGCCGCTGTACGCGTACGACCAGGTGGCAACGGTGCTGGAGTCGCCCGCGGTGGCGGGGTCGGTGAAGACCGTGGCAACGTGCGCCTTGCTCGCTCCCGCGGGCGTCGACCACGTCAGATGCAGCGCCCGCCCGGAAGCCGACGTGATCGTCCCGACCTGGCCGCTCGCGTTGTACGCCAACGTCAACGCCCGACCCGCCGAATCCTTGATCGACGTCAGCCCGTACGCGGCGTTCGAGCCGGCCGTCCCCGAGAGCAGCCGGGTGAACAGATACGTCGTGCCGTCCTTGTCCAGCAGCGAATAGCCGCCGGTGACCGCGGTGAGCACCGAGAACCGGCCCGATGGCGGAGTGAAACTCCCATCGGCGTTACGCCCGTACGCGACCTCGACACCGGTGGGATACGTGATCACCGCCGTCTTCGCGTTCGCCGTCGTGAACCGCTCGATGATGTCGGCGTCGACCACCGTCGACCAGCCCGCGCCGAACGCCGACCCGGTACGCGGATCGCGGCTGTTGTACGACCGTTGGATCGCCAGCGCCGGGCCGACCGTGGCCACCTGGGCGTCCATCGCCTCGGTCGTGTAGTTGCCCACGCTGGGCTCGAACCCGCGACCACCGCCGTCCTGCGACAGCCCGGACGTCACCAGCGGCTGCGGAGGTGGCGTCGACAACGGGAAGTAGTACGCCACGTTCAACGGATCCGGGCTCGTCGCCCAACCGTCGTACGACACGACCCACCAGTAGTACGTCTTCGACCACTGCAACTTGCCCGCCGGCACCGTCCAGCTCGACGACGACGTCCACCCCGACGTGGCCACCAGCGCACCCGACGCGTCGTTGACCTTGAAGTTGTACTGCATCGCCTTCGGCCACACGTCCGGGTCGTGGCCGCGGGCCAGCAGCTCCGGCGTCAGCGACGTCGCCTGGTAATCGCGCGGCGGATACTGCGCGTCGATCTGCGGAGCCTTGTTCGGCGTGTAGGACACCGACAGGAACGGCGCGCACGTGTGGCTGTCGCAGACCGCACCGGACGGGCCGTTGCGCGAGGTGAACCGCTTGAAATCGGTTGTCTGGGTGGGGTTGGCGCTCACCAGCAGGCCGTAGTTGGGAATGGTGCCGTTGAGCCAGCCGTCGAGGGTCGCCTTGTCCAGCTCGACACTAGTCCACTCGCCGACCGTCCGGTCGCCTCCGGTGTTCGCGCACGCCTGCGAATAGCTCGTCGGCGTCTGCCGCCCGATCTCCGCGCTGTAGGCCGGGCCGGAGTAGTCGACGGTGCCGTAGCGGACGGTGCTCTGCGACCACGACTCGTTGACCCGGTGGACCGAGTACGGCTGCGCAGTGCAGCTGCCCTGCCAGGTGAGGAACAGGTAGAGCCGGGCCGACGTGATCCGCAGTCCGTTGAACGTGCCGCCGAAACCGGAGAACGCCATCAGCGCCTTGCCCCGGTGCGTACCGGCGTCCCAGGTGCCGACCGCGAGGTTGTCCTCAGCCGAGTGGTCCACGTCGTTGCCGTAGTACATGTAGGTGTCGGAGGTGTTCATGAACTCCGCGGTCGGGTCGACCGTCACGGGGTAGACGCGCTCGGGCGCGTTGAGCCACTGCTCGTCGGCGATCACCTTCAGACCGACGCCGCCGTCGACCTCGACCAGTTCGTAGCGGACGGCGTTCGACGTGGTGAGCTCGCCACTGGCGGTGTCGAACTTGGCGTCGTGCATGAGGCCAGGCGGGATGCGGCCTTTGACCGCGCCTTTGGCATCGGTGAGCAGGACACCCCCACTGGCGTCGAGGGCGGGGACGAGGCCGTCCAGCCGGAGCGGGAACACCCACTCGTGCACAGCGCTTCGCTGCTGAAGCACGATCGACTCCTTGACCCCGCTCTCCCGCGACTCCACCACGAGGTCGGTCCCCGGCAACACCCCGGCGTAGGTCACCGAGTACGCCCCGGCCTGCGCCGGAACACCGGCCGCGCCCTGCAGCGAGTAGCCGAACCCGATCCCGTCGAACGACGCCGACACCAGCCGCTCATCGTCGCCGTGGCGCGCGAACTGCAGCCCCAGCCGGTTCGCCCGCTGCCCCAGCCGCTCCCCCGCCGACGTCACTCGCGCGTCGATCTTCTGCCAGGCGCCCTTGCCGTCCTGATAGTTGACCGTGTCCTGAGACACCTCACGGGTGTAGGAGCCGTCCGGGTTCACGAACAGATCCGAGCCCGCCGTCGAGTCCTTCGCGCTGCGTACGCTCCGGCCGGGTTCGAAACCTTTGATGTCCGGTGTGGTCAGTTGCTGAACCCGGCCGTCCTGCCGTTCGGTGGGCGCCTTGTCCGGAGCCCGGCCCGCCCCGCCGGACGCCTTCGTGTCGGCGTACCCGACGTAGTGGCCCTTGCCGGCCGCCGTCCCGCTCTCCTGCGCCGGGCCGATCGGATGGCCGCCGGCGAAGGCGGACGGCGCGGTCAGCCAGGACCACAGCCAGCTCACCTCCACATCCACCGGTCCGAATATCGTCGCCGGTTGCGGAATCGTGGTGACCACCAGCATCACCGCGGTGAGAAGCAGGCCGGCAAGCATACGACGGCGACGACGGTCCATAACGGACTCCTCTCGAGCGCTGGCACCCAGACCAGAGTTCGTGAGAAAGTGTGCGTTTGGTGAATCGATTAATCAAGGGGCAGAATGCACCCCGTCCACCGGCATCCGCCGGACCTGGCAAAACTTCGAAAAATTTCCATCGTTTGATGGAAAGTCGCTCGACGTGGTTCCATTTTTCCATCCGTGCCGGTAAAGATGTTACGGATTTTCGCGTACCCGGGCCGAGGACCCCCGGGTTCGAAGAAGGAGGATCTATGACCAAACCACGGAAGAAATCGCTGCTCGCAACCACATTGGCGGTGGTGCTGGCGGTCACCGGAGCGGTCGCGCTGGGCGCACCCGACGGGCCGACCGCCGCCCTGGCATCCACCGGCTCGTCGTCGTTCAGCCTGGCCGACCCGAGCACGGTACAAGCCAAGGACGGCACCTACGTCACCTATGGCACGACCGTGGGTTCCGGCGCCGGCCCCCGCTGCGGCGCCCAGACCGGCGTGACGTTGTACGTGCCGTTCCTGAATCACGGATCAGGCGACACGGTCGGCATGTCCGACTGCGTGGCCGGCGACGCACTGCCCTCCGGCCCGGGTTCATGGGCCGTCGACAACGGCGCCGTCTGGGCGCCCGGTGTCGCGGAGTTCAACGGCACGTACTACATGTACTACGCGGCGACGAAGGCCGGCACCAGCCAGAAGTGCATCGGACTGGCCACCTCCGGCGGCGCCAAGAGCCCCTTCACCAACAAGGGCGAATGGGCCTGTCCCAGTGGCGGCCGGTGGGCCATCGACCCCAACCCCTTCGTGGCGAACGGCAAGCTCTACGTCGCCTACCGCGACGACGCCATCACCTCCTACCCGGAGACCGGGATCTCCATCGTGCAGGTCGGCTCCGACGGCTTCGCCCTCTGGAGCACCCGCCGCGACGCGCTGAAGAGCACCGACCTGGTCTGGGACACCGTCAACGACTCCGGCGAGACCCACGTCATCGAGAATCCGTCGATCTTCGTCGGCGGCGCCAGCCACTACTACCTGCTGTTCTCCGGCAACAACTGGAACAGCGCCCGGTACGCGACCGGCATCGCCGACTGCGGAACCAGCCCGATCCCGTCCAGCCGGTGCACGCTGTTGAAGGACGGCGCCAACCAGCCTTACTTCGGCTACACCGGTAGCGGAGGGCTCGGGCCGTACCGCGGACTGCCCGGCAACCACACCGGCCCCGGCGCCATGGCGGCCTTCTACACCGAGGGCAACCGCCGGTGCGTCGTCTGGGCCTGGTACGACACCGCGACCGGCAAGCGCCACCCGATCATCGGCGAGCTCAAGCTCGACTCCGGCGGCTTCTACGTCGAATGACGGACCCGCCATCCACGCGCTCGCCCACGGCCGCCTCGTAAGGCTCGGGGTGGAGCAGCCCACGGCAAGCGCGTGGATGGCCGGCGAACATTCCCAGCCCCCTCGTGTCCATGTACGCATTTGACGGGAGTCCGACTATGACCAGCAAGATGAGCAGGCGTAAGGCACTCGCGATCGGCGGAGGCGTGCTTGCCGGCGCCGTCGCGGGCGCAGGCACGGCATCGGCGGCGACCGACTGGTTCCGGCTGCCGGTGATCACGGCGAACGTCGGCCGGGACAACCTCGGCGCCCGGGACGCCGCGTTCGACGCCGTACGCAACGCCGACGGCGACAACCGGCCGTTGGTCTGCTTCCAGGAGATCAGCGAAGGCGACTCCGGCGAAGAAGAGATGATCGACCACTACTTCGGGCCGCTCTACACCAAGGCTTTCCTGCGCCACGAGACGTCGTTCCGGATTCCGATCTGCGTCGGCCGGCCGTGGATCGTCGTGTCCAGCCGGACCGAGCGCGCCCACGGCGGCATCACCGGTGTGACCCCGCCCCGTTGGTTCAACGAGGTCGTCGTCCGGCATCAAGATTATCCCGCCGTCGAGTTCGCGGTGCTCAACACCCACTACATCGCGAACGCGTTCAACGGCGACCAGCGCACGGACCTGCGCGACGAGTGGTGGCTGATGCGGGACATCCACAAGGCCAGGGCGCTCGCCCATCACAACGCGGGCAGGCTGGTGATCTGGGGCGCGGACACCAACCGTCCGGACTTCGGCACCGCCTCGGATCTGGCCGCGGAGCAGAAGGCGTTCGGCACCGGCATCGACCGCCTGCACTGGTTGCCCGGCAACGGTTCGGTGCAGATCACCCTGAACACCACCAAGACGATCGACATGAACGTCGACTCGCACAACGCCCGACTGGCGATCTTCCACGTCCGCGCCGTCTGACGCCGAGTAGATCCGGGGTCGAAGGTCGGTGGCCGGCCGGCCTTCGGCCCCTTCTCGCGCCGGGTGGCGGCGGTGATATCGGGCTCGCGAGCGCGTGCCGACGCGGGCCGCCGCGCACGACGGCGGGCGCGCGACGCGTGCTCGGTGCCTGCTAGCGTGATCGCATGGGCAGACGGGTGACCTTGATCGACGTCGCTCGGCACGCGGGGGTGTCACGAACCACTGCCTCGTACGTCATCACCGGCACGGGACGGGTGTCGACGGCCACCCGGGAGCGGGTGCTGGCGTCGATCGAGACACTCGGGTATGTCTACAACGAGGGCGCTGCGTCGCTGCGGCGCAAAGGCCGGACCGTCGGCGTCATCGTGCCCAACATCGACCGTCCGTTCTTCGGAGAGGTCCTGATCGGGGTCGAGTCGACCTTTACCGACAGCGGCTACATGTCGCTGATGGTGTCGACACGCGACCAGCTCGACCAGCAGGCGCGGTTGCTGCGGATGCTGCGGGAGCACCAGGTGGCCGCGCTGGCGATCATCCCAGCGACCGGCAGCGGCGAGGACCTGGTCGACGCGATCCACTCGTGGGAGGTGCCCACGGTCTTCCTGAGCCGGTACGTCGCCGGGGCCACTGAACCGTATGTCGGCTCCGACGAGGTGCGGGGCGGATTCTTGGCGGCCGACCACCTCATTCGCGCACACGAGTGCCGTTCGATCGCCTACATCGGCGGGCCCACGTTCGGCGTCGCCCGGATCGACCGGCTCGACGGCGTACGCCGGGCGATCGCTGAATCGGGCGCCGATGTCACCCTCACCGACGTCACCACCGAATCCACCGTGGCGGCCGGAATGCGGGCCGGGCACGAGCTGGCCGCCGGCGAGCTGCCGGACGGCGTCGTCTGCCACAACGACAGCATCGCGATGGGCGTCGCCCGGGCCCTGTACGACGAAGGGCTGGCCGGCCGCACACGGATCATCGGCTACGACGACGTCGCCGCCGCGCAGGCCTCGGTGCCGTCACTGACGAGCGTCGCGACCAACGGGCGACTGCTCGGCGAGACGGCTGCGCAGGCGCTGCTGGCGGTGATCTCCGGCCGGGAGCCGACGGTGCGATCCAATCTGGCCGAACCCAAGCTCATCGTGCGGGAGTCGTGCGGCGACCACCCCAGAGTCCACTAGCCCGCATCGTCGATGCGGTAAGCCGTTCATTGCCCCGTCATCTGAGCAACGGTCTTGACACAACCGGGTGCGCCTGGTTGTCTCGTGCCCGGCGTGGTGAATCGATCCACCAACGATACCGGAGCGCTCACCACGCGACGTCGACACCCGTCCTGAGCACGATGAAGGAGGCAGGCATGAAGCGGCTCGCACCGAGGCTCACCGCTCTGTCAGCTCTGGCGGCGGTGGCCGCCTTCGCGGCGGCAGGCTGCGGCCTGTCCGACGGCTCGGCGCAGTCGCCGGGCCAGACCACGGTCACCGTGTACTCGCCTCGTCCCAGCAACATCACCGATTACGTCGTCAAGGAGTTCCAGGCGGCACACCCCGAATACAAGGTGCAGTTGCTGACGCTCGGCGCGCAGGAGGTCGCCGACCGGGTGACCGCCGAGAAGGCCCGCCCACAGGCCGACGTCTGGTGGGGCGGCACACCTTCACAGTTCGAGGGCGCCGCGGGCAAGGGCCTGCTCACGCCGTTCGGCGGGGACATCCTGAACCGGGTGCCGGCCAAGTTCCACGGCACCGGCGACGCCTGGCTGGCCGAACAGCAGCAACTCCAGCTCATCGCGTACAACCACGACATGCTGAAGCCCGCGGACGTCCCCACCGACTGGGCCGACCTGATCCTGCCCCGGTACAAGGACAAGATCCTCATCCGCGACGTCGCCCCGTCGGGAACGATGCGCAGCGTCTTCTCCGCGCTCATCTACCAGCAGTACGCGAAGACGTCCACGCCCGACGCCGGCTACGACTTCCTGAAGAAGCTGGACGCCAACACCAAGGACTACGCGGCCAACCCGTCGGACCTCTACCTGCGGCTCCAGCGGCAGGAAGCGCCCCTGACGATCTGGAACCAGCAGGACATCCTCGCCCAGGCGGCCAAGGGCGCGCCGTTCTCCATCAAGGTCCCGGCCTCCGGCGCCCCCGTCAACCTCGACGGCGTCGCGAAGGTCAAGGGCGGTCCGAACGCCGCCGGAGCGGACGCGTTCGCCACCTTCCTCCTGTCGGACAAGACTCAGGCCTGGCTGGCGAAGAACGCCTTCCAGATTCCGTCCGTCCCGATCACCGACAAGCCGGAGTGGCTCGCCAACCTCGCGTACACGGAGCTGCCGGTGGACAGCAAGGTGGTCACCGCCAACACCGAGACCTGGATCCAGTACTGGATCGACCACATCAAGAACCGTGGCTGACCTTGGCCACCCCAGGCCAGGTGCGAGGGAGCGCGCATGATCCCGATTCGACTCGACCGGGTGAGCAAGACCTACGCTGCCTCACCCGAGGCTGAGCCCGCCATCTCCGCGGATCTGACGATCCGAGCCGGTGAGTTCTTCACCCTCCTCGGGCCCTCGGGCTGCGGCAAGTCGACGCTGTTGCGGATGGTGGCCGGATTCGTCGCACCGACGAGCGGCTCCATCTGGTTCGGCGACCGCGACGTCACCGGCCTCGCGCCGCACAAGCGTGGCGTCGGGATGGTCTTCCAGAACTACGCGCTATTCCCGCACATGTCGGTCGCCGAGAACGTGGCGTACGGGCTGAAGATCCGGCGGACCGCGCGTGACAGCCGGGACGAGCGAGTGGCTGCGGCACTGTCGATGGTCGGGCTGACGGGCCTCGGCGACCGGTCCATCGACCAGCTCTCGGGTGGCCAGCAGCAACGGGTCGCCCTCGCACGCGCGGTCGTCATCCAGCCCGACCTGCTCCTGCTCGACGAACCGCTGTCCAACCTCGACGCCAAGCTGCGGGAGGAGACCCGCACGCAGATCCGCGAGGTGCAGGAGAACAGCGGCACGACCGCGGTCTACGTCACCCACGACCAGGCGGAGGCGATGGCGATCAGCGACCGGATCGCCGTCCTCGCCGACGGCCGCGCGCACCAGGTCGACGAGCCTCGCCGCATCTACCGTCAACCGGCGACGTCCTTCGTGGCCCGATTCATCGGCCGCAGCAACGTCCTGCCCGTCTCGATCGTCTCGGTGAGCGGCGAGACGGCCGAGGTCACGCTCGCCGGGGGCGGCCCGGCCATCACGGTGCCGCGCTCCCCCAGCATGCACGTGAGCATCGGGGCACAAGCCGAACTGTCAGTACGCCCCCAGGCCGTCCGGCTGGTGGCCGAATCCGAGGCGCACCTGCAAGGGGTCGTCACCCGGGTCGAGTACCTGGGCGCCACGTTGACCGCCACCGTCGAGGTCGGCGACACCACCGTCGTCGTGTCGGTCCCCGACCGGCAGATCGTTCCCGAGCGGGGTCAGCGCGTCGGACTCGCGATCGATGAGGGCAGCACATGGCTGATACCGGAATGACGACGACCGACCTCGCGCCGCCGGCCGCTGAGGCCACGCCGGCTGGCGCCAACCCGAGGCCTGGACGACCGCGGCGACGGCTGACCGCCGGCGACCGGTTCATCTACCTGCTGACGCTGCCGGTCTTCCTGGTCATCTCCTTCTTCGTCGTGGTGCCGATGGTGCATACGGCGGTGTCGAGCGCGGACGGACGGGGGCTGTCGGGCAACTACGGGACGTTCTTCTCCGGCAGCGCCCGGACGGCGTTGGCGTTGTCGGTGGGGATCTCGCTCGCCTCCGTCGTGTTGTGCGCACTGGTCGGCACACTGCTGGCGGTGCTGCTGACCCGGTTCCAGTTCCCCGGACGCCGAGCGCTCGAGGTGCTCGCCGTGCTGCCGATGGCGTTGCCACCCCTCATCGGCGCGGTGTCCTTCGTCCTGCTTTTCAGCGAAACGGGCATCCTGCCGCGGGCGGCGCACGAGATCCTGGGCGTCGACGCCGGTGCCGTATCGGTCGGCGGCGTCGGCGGCGTCCTGCTCGTGCATACCTTCACGATGTATCCGTACTTCTATCTCACGGTGGCGGCCGGACTGTCCGGGATGGACCCGTCGATGGAGGAAGCGGCACAGAGCCTGGGCGCGCCGAGGTGGAAAGTCTGGGCGACCGTCGTGCTGCCGATGCTCACCCCGGCGTTGGTCTCGGGTGGCCTGCTGACCTTCATGCGGTCCATGGGCTCGTTCACCGCGCCTCAGCTGTACAACGTGCAAACCCTCACGATGCAGATCGTCGCCACACGGACCGGTGGCATGTACGAGCTCGCTGCCGCGCAGTCGACCGTGCTGGCCGTGGTCTCGATCGGCTTCCTGCTGCTGATGCGGTGGTATCAAGGCCGGCGTATTCACCGCAGCCTGTCCAAGGGTGTCCAGCGGTCACGGTCCCAGGTGCGAGGCATCCGATCCGCCTTCGCCTTCGCAGGCAGCGTCGTGCTGAGTCTCGTGCTGCTGGCGCCGATCGCGGTCATCGTGCTCGTGTCGTTCTCCGTGGATCGAACGTGGACGATCCAAGTCCTGCCGCCGGACTACACGTTCGCCAACTACACCCGGATCTTCACCGATCCGGCCAGCCTCCTCCCCATCAACGTCAGCGTTCAGACGAGCCTCATCGCCACCAGCGTGGCCGTCGTCATCGGCGTCGCCGCCGCGTGGATCATCGCCCGATGGCCCGGCCGGCGGGGCGGCTCGCTGCTCGACCTGGCGGTCATGCTGCCGTGGGCGTTGCCGGGCACGGTCATCGGCATCAACCTGGTCTCCGCGTTCAGCGGGGACTCGCCGTCGTCACTGGGACTCGTCCTCGTCGGCTCGATCGCGATCCTGCCGGTGGCCTACTTCGTCCGGTTCATGCCGCTGGTCTTCCGCTCCACCGGCGCCGCGATCGCGCAGGTCGATCCGTCCATCGACGAAGCCGCGCAATCCCTCGGAGCATCGCCGCTGCGGGCGTTGCGCACTGTCGTGTTCCCCCTGATCGCGAAGGGTGTCATCGCAGGCGCACTGCTGGCCTTCGTCGAAGGGGTCGGCGAGTACGTCGCCTCGGTCATCGTCTACCCGGTCGGCCTCGCCCCCCTGTCAGTGGCGATCTACCAGCGCATCTACGCGGCCGACTTCGGCACGGCGTCGGCGTACGGCACGCTCCAGATCGTCCTGATCTTCATCATCCTGGTCGTTTCGAACCGGCTCGAACACGGGCGCCGACCGCGGCGCCGCATGGGGGTATGACACACAATGACGGCCGGCACCACACCTGACAGACCGCATCCGACCGTGCCGACCATCGCCGAGGCGGCGGGCAAAGCGACCCGATTCACCGACTACAACCTCCCGGACGCCGGCATCCGCTCGCTGTTCACGACCGAAAGCGTCTGGCAGGCCTGGCTCGACGTCGAGGCGGCCCTCGCGCGCGCCCAGGCGAAGGTCGGCATCGTCCCGGCCGAACAGGCCGCGATCATCGAGGACGCGGCTCACCTGAGCCGCATGGACACCCATCGTGTACGCCGTGCGCTGGCCGAGCAGGGGCATCCGCTGATGCCGTTGATCTCGGAACTGGTCCGGGTCGCCGGGGACAAGGCCGGCGGCTACGTCCACTGGGGGGCGACCTCGCAGAACGTGATGCAGACCGGTCACGCGCTGCTGTTGAAGCAGGCCCACGCCATCGTCGCCCGGCTGCACGAAGAGGTCGTCGCCATCGTCGCGGACCTCGCCGAGGACAACGCCGACGTGCTGATGGCCGGGCGTACGCACGGTCAGCACGCGGTGCCCATCACGTTCGGCTTCAAAGCCGCGGTCTGGCTGGACGAACTCGTCCGGGCGCACCAACGCGCCGAAGCCGCCATCCAGCCCTGCCTGACGGTCATGATGGGCGGCGCAGTCGGGACGTTCGCCGCCCTGGGACAGGAAGGACCCCAGGTCCAGGAGTTGATCGCCGAGGACCTCGGACTCCAGCCGATGCCGGTGCCGTCCCGTGCGCTGCTCGACCCCTTCGCCGCGTACGCCTCCGCGCTGGCCCTGACCTCCGCCGCGGCGGCTCGCGTCTGCGCCGACGTCGCGTCCCTGATGCAAACCGAGTTCGGCGAGCTGAGCGAACCGGTGCCGGACGGTTCCATCGGCAGTTCCACCATGCCGCACAAGCGGAACCCCAAGCTCACCTACGACGTGCTCCAGCTGTCGGCCGAGATCCGGGCCCTCGCGCCCATCGCCGTAGAGGCCCTCCTCCATCCGCACGAAGCCGACGGCGGGGCCACCGCGTTGCTCACCGACATCCTGGAACGGTCCCTCATCGCCATGGGAGACCTGTTCGTGCGGCTACGCCACATCCTGGCCGGACTGGCGGTCTTCCCCGAACGGATGCGCCGGAACCTCAGCCTCAGTGGCGGTCTCATCTCCTCCGAGGCGATCATGCTCGCATTGGCCGACGTCGTAGGACGCGACCACGCGCACGTGATCGTCCACGAGGACTCGATGCGGGCTGCCGTGGCCGGCGAAGACTTCCTGGAGATCCTGAGCCGCGACCCCCGCGTGACCGGCCTCCTCGACCAGACCCACCTGCGGAACCTGCTTGACCCGGCCACCCATACGGGCCTGGCCTCGGCGATCGCGCACAGTGCGGCCCAGCGGGCCCACCGCTATCTGGACGGGCTCACCTGACCGGACTGCGGCGCTGAGGCGGGTCAGCCGCTGTGGCGGGCGACGACGTCGTCGATCCGCCGGGCCAGCTCCAGGTCCAGCGCCGTCACAGCGTTCTCGGTGTAGGTGACGTTGTGAAAGGTCAGCGTCCGCCAGCGGATGTCGATATCCGGATGGTGGTCCATTTCCTCGGCGACCTGCGCCACCGCATCGACGACCGCGATAGCCTCCGGAAAGGACGGCAGTTCGACGACACGCGTGATACCCGACCGGTCGCCGTGCCAGTCCGGGAGCTCATCAAGGCGTGTCTGGATCGTGCCGTCGTCCAGCGGCGTCCGGCTTTCAGCCATAAGACCAGTCTAGGGCCGGCCAACCGAACGTGCGGCATTTCGGCGCCGCCCGCAGGCTCGTACCGGCATGCCGGATATCGTTGACGTCCGCCCTCCCCTCATTCGACGCGTGGTCGGCGTCGGCCGCGCTATGGCTGCGTGACCGGCGGTGCCACGGCGCTGAACCAGCTGTCGGCGGGCGAGCGGCGGTCGCCGAGCGCCTTGTCGAGATCCTGCTGTGGGCAGTTCTTGGCCAGTCCCGGGATAAGACACTGGTGATCGCGCTCCGGACCGTAGAAGCGGGTGTTGACGACGGCCACAGGATCCAGTGGCGGCGTGAGACAGACCAGTTGTTCGATTCGGGGTTCGAGCGCTGCCGCGAGCTGACACAGGTAGGCGCCGTGCCCGGTGCCGACGAGCCGGACGGGCATCTCGGGCCCGCCGAGGCTGGGCTCGGAGCGGACGAACTCCACTGCCCGCAGTACGTCGTGGACGCGGGCCGCGCCGAGACTGTCGCCCAGCCCGATCAGGTCGCATACCAACTTGAACGTCGTGCCGTAGGTGGCCTCGAACCCGAATTCGTTGATCTGATGGGCTCGTAACGAGCCGGTCGCCCGCACGTCCAGCACGACAACGTGCCGGCCGGCGGCGGCCGCCCGTTCGCAGGCGGCTTGATACGCGGGCAGGTCGTCGGTGCCGCGGTCGAGCACGAGGATGTCGATGCCGTCCGCCGGGCCGGGTGGGTCGAAGACGACGGCAGCGTTGATGATGTCGTGCTCCGGCCACCAGAACGCCTTCCGGACGCCCGGCCTGCGGTCCGGCCACCAGCGTGGGTAGAACTCCGGACCGGGTTCGCGGCCGAACTTCAGGCGTTCTCGCAGCCAGGACAGGCCTTCGCCGGGATCGGCCTGGGCCAGCCGTTCACGATTCAGGTCGAAGACCCGTGGGCTGTCGGGGGCGTCCCAGGCGATCTGGCCGGTACGCGTACAGCGCAGATCTGCGGTGCTGAGCAGCGGCGGCTCGTTCTCGGGGAACACCGCCCTGCCGCCGAGATGACGTACGAAGAAGCGGACCGCCGCGGTGGCCAGGTGGGGATGCAGGCCGTGGTCGTGGTCGCCGCGCACGTGCTGGAGTGTGTCCAGCGGCGCCCCGAGCACGTCGAAGATCCGCTGGGCGCGGGCCACCGTTCGCACCGCTCCTTCGACGGGGAAGAAGTCGTAGTTCGCCGACATCACCAGCGTCGGCTTCGGTGCCATCGCGATCAGGAAGTCCTCGTGATCGAGGCCGTTGAGGGCGCCGCTGGGGATGATCTGTTCGGGATCCTGCGCTTGCCCGGAGCGCTGATAGTGCTCCCGTGAGCTGATGAAGCAACTGGGGGCCGCAGCCGCCAGCCGCGGCTCGGTCAGCATGAGCCAGGTGGTGAGGGTGCCGCCGCCGCTGTTGCCGGCGACGCCGATCCGGTCGGGATCGACCTCCGGGCGGGCGGCGAGGTAGTCGAGCATCCGCCGGGCGTCGGAGACGAAGTAGCGGGCGATGGAGTCTCCGGCCCACCAGCACTGCACACCCGCGTGCGAGTGTTCTGGCACGTTGGCCGGGATGATCTCGCGGCCGTCGGAGTCGAGGTAACTCTTGCGCTCGCCCTGCCCGATGGTGTCGAAGGTCAGTGTGACCAGGCCCGCGCGGGCGAGCCGGGCGCACATCGCCTGGTAGCGCGATGCCGCCTTGCCGGTGTCGGCGTGTCCGCAGAGGAACAGCACGGCCCCGGACGGTGTGTTGAGCGGCTCGGGCAGGTAGAGGTTGGCGGGGATGAGGACTCCGGAGCCGACGTCGACGAGCAGCTTGTCGACGCGGTATCCGTCCCCCCACACGGAGCCCGCGGGTTGGGCGGTGGGGACCCGCCGGTCGCCCGGCAGGTCCCCGCCCAGCGCGTCCAGGGCCAGGCGGCGAAGCTCTCCTTGCCGCCGCCGTACGTCGTCCGGTGTGAGCAGCTGGTCGTTGGCCGCGCGTCCGGCCGCGAGCCGCTGTCTCGTCCGGCGATAGACGTTGTGCTGAACCTGGAGCGACGGATCCCACATTCCGTCGAGGAACGCGCTGAACCCTGGCGCCGTCTCGGCGTCAGCCATAGGTGCCTACCGGAATCGTGCCGGTCAGGCCGGTGAGGGGATTGCCCCACCGTACGGAAGGCCCGGTGACCGTCGTCGGCACGCCGTCCGGGTTTGCTTCGACGACGATGTCGTTGAGATTGATGCAGTAGTGGTTCGTCGCCTTGGTGTCGTCGAGGGCGGCTCTGGGCAAGTGGGTCGCGGCGGCCGGGCCGATCAGCACGGTCCGGTGGGCGACAAGTCTGGTGGACACGGAGGTTCCTTCACGACTCGGACGAGTGTGGGGCCACATCTCACGGGCGAGGGGGAATCACTTGAGCGCGCCGGCGACCATGCCGGCCTGGATTTGGCGTTGGAAGCTCAGGTAGACGACGAGGACGGGCAGGATCGAGATGGTGAGCCCGGCGAACAGCGCGCTCCAGTTCCCGGCATAGCCCTGGCTGACCGCCAGGTTGGCCAGGCCTTGTGTGAGCACGTACTTGTCCGGGCTGGACTGCAGGATCAGCGGCAGCAGGTACTGGTTCCATTGGCCGAGGACGACGAAGATCCCTACGCTGACCAACCCGGGCCGGGCGACTGGAAGCATGATCCGCAGGAAGGTTCCCCAGTGTCCGCAGCCGTCGATGAAGGCGGCCTCGGCCATCGCTGCCGGCAGCGTGCGGAAGTACGCGGTCAGGAAGAACACCGCGAACGGCAGGCTGTAGACGGAGTAGATGATCGCGAGCCCGATCAGCGAG